>QMUE01000077.1 GCA_003663535.1 Thermococci archaeon | reverse complement strand
GTGAAAGAGAACTATCCTCTAGTTAAAGTAGAGATGCACCGATGCATTGGATTGACTGTAGATCTGGTAATTTTATACAAAGGTGGCATAGTGCTTATAAAACGCCTTAATGCACCATATAAAAACCATTGGGCCCTTCCCGGAGGATTTGTAGAGTATGGGGAAAAAGTAGAGAATGCCGCTATAAGAGAAGCTAAAGAGGAGACCGGGCTGGATGTGGAGTTAATAAAACTCATTGGAGTTTACAGTGATCCAAAAAGGGACCCAAGAGGCCATACTGTCACCACTGCATTCCTGGCCAAAGGAAAAGGGGTACTAAGAGGAGGCGATGATGCTGGGGAAGCCAAAATTTTTAGTTTTGAGGAACTTAAAGAGACCAAACTTGCTTTCGATCATGAAAAGATAATAAAAGATGCGTTGAGAATTTTGGGGGAGAAAAATGATAGAGAGTGCTGAATTCGGGAGAATAATTATAAACGGGCAGGAATATAAGCATGATATCGTTATTTACCCCTCTGGAAAGATTGAAAAGCGCAAAAAATGGCTTTCAAAAAAGAAGTATGGGACAAGCCACAAACTTGATCCAGATGAGCTTAGAGAATACCTAAAAGAAGATTTTGACGTTCTTTTAGTAGGCACCGGCATTTATGGCCTTCTTTCTCTCCTAAGCGAGAGTAAAGCACTAGTAAGAGACAAAGAAATCATCGAAAAGCCTACGAAAGAGGCTGCCGAACTTTTTAACGAACTTAAAAGCAAAAAGAGGGTTCTTGCGATTTTTCACGTCACTTGCTAGTGTTTTTTTGCTATAATAAACAAGATGAAAAGTATTCCCAACGCAATCTCCTGACTTACAAAGAGGTGTTTTAGACCAAAAACGAGAGGGGATGCAATAAGTGCAAAAACAATCCCCACAATTATTATCATAAAAATCATGTGCAGCCAACTAAGCTCTGGTATGCCTATATCCTCTCCAGTGTAACGGAAAAGATAAAGCATTGTTATGGATGCTGAGATCAGAGGAAGCATAAAAGCATAAGGTAACAACAAAAGAGAATCAACATCATAACGTGCTCCAAAAATCACAATTAAAATTCCAATCGTTATTGGAACTACCGTCATGGAAAGTATTTTTGATAGCATGAACTCTTTTTTTCTTATTGGAAGTGTTTTTAAGAGCTCAAGAACATTTCCTTCAACTTTTAAGACTGCATCTGCCCCAGCAACCGAAAAAAGGCCTACCATAAACAAAACTACCAAAACATTAAACAGTGAAAGTTGACCCTTTCTAAAAGCATCTACAATCGTCGGAAGAACCATGTAGAGGGGAATTAGAAATGCAACCAGCATGGCCGGTTTCCTCACAAACATCCGAAAGTCCTTCAAGGTAAGAGCAAGGATTTTATTTGTAATCTTTGCTTTAAACCTAGAAACGAATATCTTCTCTGAAACCACTGGAGGTTCAAGCATTTTCTTCCAGACGGCTCTTAAAGTTAAATAATAAGCCGGTGCAATTATAGCGACATATACCATTAACAACCCTGCACTTCTAGAAGGTTCAAAAATCGATGCTACAGAGAAGGGATAAGCAATGAAATATTTTCCAATGATCCTTGCAACTTCTTCTGAATGCTCCCTTATGTAGTACTGAAGATAATTCATCGCCATGAACATTCCAATAAACAATAGGAAAAATACAACTTTGACCAGACTCTTTAATGTATGCCCTTTTCCGGCTCTCTGGTGAACCCTAAGAGCAAAAAAATTCACTATAGCAAGTCCCAGCATATGGCCCAAAAACAGGCCTATGAAAACCCATAAAAGGGCCAGTATACCTTCAAGTGGATATTTTGCCATTATAACGAATACACTTGGTAGAATTACTCCCAACGCAGGCGATACCTCAAGAAATAAAAGTCCACTGAGGTACTTGGAACCCAATCTTATAGGTAAAGCCTCCAGAGGTTTAAAGAGGCCTATGGAAAGCACGTAAGAAGCTTGAATTGCAGTTACATACATCGCAAAGACAAACGGAAGAAGGGCTAGAGAAACCATCAAAGATGCTAAAACGAGCCTATCATTTGTGAAAATAAATGTAGATGCCATCAAAAGGCCGAATGGAATAAATCCGAATGTTTGTACTCCCAAACCTCTTTTTAGGCTCATGGCATTTTTAATAGCCTTTTTAAATTGTTTTTCATCATTCACAACTAGAGGGTTTCGTTTGGCAATTTGATAGTGAAGCTCGCGATAGAGAATCCTAATCATCAGACCCACCTAAAGTGTACCTTTTAAGGCCTGTACAATATTGTAAACTTCATTCTTACTCTCAGTTAGCTTAAGGAAAATATCCTCAAGATTTTCCTCATGGGCCCTTTCTTTTAGCTCCCCCATGGTACCTTCTACTATAAGCTCCCCTTTATATATGAGTCCAATTCTGTCGCATATCATCTCTGCCAAGGGGAGAATATGAGTTGAGAAAATTATGCTCCTACCCTCTTTCTTAAATTCCAGTAGCAATTCCCGTAAAATTCGGGCGCTTTTAGGATCAAGACCATTCATAGCCTCATCCAAAATTAAAACCTGCGGATCATGGAGCAAGGCAGATATAAGGGAAACCTTTTGTTGGGTCCCAAAACTCAGCGTCCCTATAAACTGATCCAGATATTCTTCAATACCAAAAGCTTCAACAAATTGACTTACTCTCTCTTCAAGTTTCTCTTTGGGGATCCCTCTAACACTCCCTATGAAATTAAAAAACTCCCTTGGAGTTAGGCTTTCATATAGGACCGGTGTCTCGGGAACATATCCTACTATTTCCTTAACTTTTATTGAGTCTCTTGTGGGATCAACACCATCTACCAGAACTTGACCAGACGTGGGCTGCACTATTCCCACTAAAATTTTCATTGTAGTAGATTTTCCACTTCCATTTGGGCCTAATAATCCATAAATCTCCCCATTATTCACTCTAAAACTAATCCCATTAAGTACAATTTTCTCTCCAAACTTTTTGAGAAGTCTCTCCACCTCAATCATATTATTACACCTTATTAAGAAAGAAATACTTCCACTAATAAACTTTTTGAAGGAGATTTGTAGACTGTTTAAAAGAAAAATTTTGGAAAAAAATATAACCCTCAAAGAGAAACGGAATAACATGAAAATACTTCTCGTTACTGGAAGGGTGGCAGAGCCAATCGTGCGAAAATATGGAAAAGGGTGCGATGTTTTTGTGTGCCCTATTAGTGTTGCAGCCTTTTTAACTCCTAAAATGATAGCAAATTACCTAATAAAGGCCAACATAAGAGATTATGACCTAATTTTGATCCCAGGGCTTGTTAGAGGGTCTACCGAAGAAATTGAAGAAGCTACAGGGATACCAACATTCAAGGGGCCCAAATACGCTCATGACATTCCCCAAACGCTTGAAGCCATTAAAAATGGGTTTAAACTAAGCAAAAAGGTTCCTGCAGATGAGCTCTTTCAGATGAATGCCCTAAAGAAAGTCGAAGATATCAGAAACAAGACAAAGAATAAGAACTACATTGAAAATGCTCTTAAAAAACCATATAACCTTCTAATTGGAAACCTACCTGTTGGGTTTGACTTCCCCCAAAGAATAGTGGCAGAAATTGTTGATGCTCCAAAGCTTAGCATGGAAGAAATTGTAAACAAGGCCCTCTATTATCTCAAAAGCGGTGCAGATGCAATTGACATAGGAATGATAAGCGGGGAGGAAAACCTTGATTTCATTGATTTACTCCCTGAAATCAGGAAAAAAATAAAAGAGAATGGCTTTGATGTCCCAATTAGCTTTGATTCCTTGAATGAAAAAGAACTTGAAAGGGCCTCAGAACATGCGGACCTATTGCTAAGTATTGATGGGAGCAACCTAGAGAAACTTGTTACAAAGACTCCGGTAGTTTTGATTCCCACAAACCAAAAGACCGGATATTTTCCCCAAAAGCCTGAGAACAGGGTTAAATTCCTGGAAAAGCTCAAAGAAAATGCCCTTCAACTCGGATATACAAATATTATTCTGGATTTGATCTTAGAGCACGTGCCATACTTAGGCCGCTCTATTTCGGCTTTTCAACTTTACCGTGAGAGAAATCCAAATGACGTTCTTTTAGCAGGAGTAGGAAATGTCATAGAGATGATAGATGCTGATAGTGTTGGAATTAATTCCCTTCTAGCTGGAATCACTGGTGAGCTCAAGGTATCCTTGCTTTTAACCACCGAAGTGAGCCCAAAATGCCAAGGCAGTGTTAAAGAGCTAAGACGGGCCATAGATATGGTGCTCTTCAATATTCCTAAAGATCTGGGCTTTGACCTGCTCATCCTCAAAGAGAAAAAGCGTGAAGGGATCACATATGAAATAAACTCTCCCATCTTGGAAGCTAAGCAACTAGAGATTAAGCTAGAGGATATTTACTTCCGTATTTTCACTAAGGAAGGTAAAATATGGGTTATAGCATACAGAGGTACGAAACAGGTGTTGACAATAGTAGGAGAAAATCCAGATGCAATAATTGATACAATTCTCAAACACTTCAAGATTTCTCCACGGCATGCTTTTTACCTAGGAAGAGAGCTGGAGAAAGCAAAAACGGCCCTCAAACTAAAACGAAGTTATCTACAGGAAGTTGAACTCTTTAAAGACTTTTACTAAGAATTCAGGAGTCGAAATGCTCAGTGGCCTCAATCCACATCCTCCTCAAAGAGAGGAATTTCTGGTTTTCTGAACTTTTCTTCAAGCTCCTCTCTTTTAGTTCTTATCAGTCCAAGAAGGCCCTGAATGTCCTGATTTTGTGGATATTTTTTTCGAAGGCTCACCAGCATCCCCTCAAGAAAGCCTAAAATTGCTACATTTACAAAGTCTTCTCCTTTTTTAGTCGAAAGTTCTCTTTGAATGAGTACAAAGGAGTCTATAGTTCCCAGAAGATCTTTTTCTCCAAGTTTTTCACATAGAGCTTTAACTTTTTCAGCTTCTTCCATGCCTTATCACCTCAAATCTATCCCAAAGAACATTAAAGTGTTTTTATCTGTTACACTTTCCACCTCTTCAACCCCCACACCTTTTATCGCTGCTATTTTTTCAACAGCTACTCTAACATAATTAGGCTTGTTCTTTTCACCCTTAAACGGACTCATATATGGGGCATCCGTCTCCACAAGAATATTCTCGATATCAAGAACCTTTGCAACAGTTTCAACTTCAGGAATGAATGTTACACCAGTATTTATCCCGATTAAGTGAGAATTTTCAACAATTTTTTTCGCAATTTCCACATCCCCACTATAAGAATGAAAATATGCCACAAGGCCCTTTCTTTGAATCATTTCAAAAGCTTCTCTTTCTGCATCCCTAGCATGTATAACTACTGGTAAATTAAGATCCTCTGCAAGGGTTAAAAAATGGTCGAATATTGCCTTTTGATTTTCTCTTTCCTTTTTAGTCTCAGCATAATAATAATCAAGGCCTATTTCACCGATAGCCACTATTTCATCCTTTTTGGCCCAAATAAATTTTTCCACCTTCTTAACCCTTTCCCAGTTGCCCCTTTTCGCTTCGTTAGGTGCAAATCCTAAGGTAGGGAATATAAAACCAAAATAGGGCTCCAGAAGTTCCCAGCTTTTCCATACATGGAACTTCCTATACTCTGTTATAGAATCCACTATCGCTCTCAGTTCTTTTCTACTCTCCTCCACAATATGAGGGACATTTTTCTTAAACATCTCTACATGTGCGTGAGCATCTATCATCTTTTGTCCTCCCAACACCATAGGCTAAATCATAGAAAAGTTTTTCTATTTAGCTACACTAACAAATAAACGTTAGAATTTGAATTTATCTCCTAAACCTCTCTTTTTCCATATCACTTTTCCATCTTTCTTTATAACAACCAAAATTCTATGATAGGGAATTTGTGTATCTTCAATGAAAAAATAGCCGTGGCCAAGGGTTATCATTTTCACTGGTATCTTTTTTATGTTGCCATAGGCCCCTCTATGCTCAATGATGATGTAATAATCCTCTTCATTTTCCCGTGCATCATATTTAATTTTGGATAATACTTCCTTCACGAAACCTTTTCTCACCTAACAGCCCCCTAATACTTTTTTAATTGCTTCCAAGTTTTCACGCCACCCCATTATAATCTTGCCATGACCAGATAAAGCCACATCAACTTCAAAAGTGCTTAGTAGATTTATGGAATTTATTAGCTCCTCAAAGTTGCCCGTTGGTAAATCAGTCCTCCTCACTGTTCGGTTAAATACTGTGTCTCCTGTAAAGAGAATTCTCTCCTCAGGCTCATAGAGGCAAATGCTCCCAGCAGTGTGGCCAGGAGTGTGGATGACCTTAAGTCTTTTCCTGCCTATCTGGAGTTTATCACCGTCTTCTAATTTTAACTCAACTTTCTGGGGTTCAAAACGCCTTCCATAGGCATAAGAAAGAATTACGTAATCATCTCCCTTCTCCAGAACATCTGCAGCAATTCTATGAGATGCAAAAATAACACTAACACCCATCTTTTCGAGGAATTCTTTAAATCTTTTATTTCCCCCAACATGATCAAAGTGCTCGTGAGTGTTAAGGATAGTAACTT
>QMUE01000076.1 GCA_003663535.1 Thermococci archaeon | reverse complement strand
GGAGCGTTCTATGCTTTTGTAAATGCCGAAGACCTCGGTTTAAAGTGTACGCCTGAATACTACAGAAAGCTCATAGATGTCGGAATGAAAATCAAGAGAGCAATAATGGCTGAAAAAGAAATAAAACATCCTTTTGAAGAAGATTTGAGCTTTTTGTATGGAACAATATTTATAGGATCCCCTCATGACAAAGATTCGCACAGCAGACATGTTTGCATATTCGCAGATGGTGAAGTGGACAGAAGTCCAACCGGGACGGGAGTAAGCGGTCGTCTTGCAATTCTATATGAAAAAGGAGAGATCGATATTGGAGATGAAATCACAATTGAGAGCATAATAGGTACAAAATTCACTGGAAAAGTTGTAGAAGAAACCAAATACGGGCCCCACAAGGCCATAGTTCCTGAAGTAGGAGGAACTGCACACATAATTGCTAAAAACACATTTATAATAGATCCCGAAGATCCGCTTAAATATGGATTTTTCCTTCGTTAGGAGGTCTAAAATTGATAAGTGGAATCATATTTGACATAAAACGGTATGCAATTCATGATGGCCCTGGAATTAGAACTACAATATTTATGAAAGGATGCCCTTTAAGTTGCTGGTGGTGCCATAATCCAGAAGGAATTTCTCCAAAGCCGGAACTAATTTATTTCGAATATAAGTGTATACACTGCCACACTTGTGTTAAAGTGTGCCCGGAGAATGCAATAAGTTTTGATGAGAGTGAGACCCCGCACATTAACAGAGAAAAGTGTACTGGCTGTGGGGGATGTGCAAGTGCCTGTCCAACAAACGCTTTAAGACTTGTGGGAAGAGTTATAACTGTTGAAGAGCTTTTAACTGAGATTGAGAAAGATATTAAACTCTATGATGATTCTGACGGTGGAGTCACTTTCTCAGGAGGGGAACCATTATCCCAACCCAAGTTCTTAGTTGAGAGTTTAAAAGAACTAAAAAAACGGCACATTCATACTACCATAGACACTTCGGGTTATGCACCCAAAGAGGTTTTAAAGCAGATCTTACCCCACACAGATCTATTTTTATATGATATTAAGCTCTACGATAGTGGTGAACATGAAAAATATACTGGAGTTCCTAACAATACCATAATAGAAAACCTAAAATTCCTCACAGGACAAGGAAAAGAGGTCATACTACGTTTTCCCATAATTCCAGGAATTACAGATACAGATAAGAATGTCAAAGGTTGGGCAAATTTTATTTCAGGGATTAAAGGAATAAACGAGATAGACTTACTTCCTTTTCACGATGTATCAGAGAAGTTTAGAAGGGTAGGAAGAGAATATAAGATGGCAATCCACCATAGGCCCCCAGATGAAATATTGAAATGGATAAAAGAGGAATTTGAGAGCATAGGCCTAAGAGTTAAAATAGGGGGCTAATTAGCGAGCGTGGATCTCAACTATATCCCCGTCTTCAAGCATGTGATCGGGCCCCACCCTCTGTCCAGGGAATTTTGCACTTTTTCCCCATACCCTCGCATATTTAAAGTTCTTTGCGAAGTCTTTATGAATTCTTTCTGCCACGTCCAAAACCTTCGAACCTTTTTTAAGAGCAATCGGAGGATAAGCAGGATCCTCCCCCGGGGATTTTGTAAACACCCTAATTATATCCACCAGTTGATATAGTTCTTCTTTTAATACCTCAATGTTCGCTTTCTTTTTAGCAGATACTGGTATTATTTTAAATCTATCATTATATGTCTCAACGAGTCTTTCATAGTTTTCTTTACTTCCTGGGACGTCCCCCTTGTTTGCTATTATTATTGCTTTTCTCCATACGAGGCTCTCATCTAGAGCATCTGAAAAGTCTTCAAGGGTAACAGGTTCTTTTACAGTGATCTCGGCACTATGAATACCTTCTTCCCTGAGCATTTTCATAACTTCACCTATGTCTCCCTGGATCAAATGCTGACCGTTGATTATGATCCCACCCATCGGCATTCTCTTTATTTCCACCTTGGGCCGTTTTTTGTTCACTTTTATCCCGGCACGCTCAAATTCCTTTAATATTATTTTCATCTGCTTTATTGGGTCTTGAGAAAGGTCAACGACGATAGCTATGGCATCAGCATTTCTTATAACACTCAAAAGTTGTGTCCCCATACCTTTGCCCAATGCGGCCCCTTCAATTAAACCCGGAACTTCCACGAGCTGAATCTGAACATCTTTATGATTCATCATACCGGGAATGGGCTCAACTGTTGTGAAAGGATAATCAGCAACGTCTATATCAACACCAGCTAAAACCTTTAAGAGGGAAGATTTTCCAACATTGGGTAATCCAGCCAAAACTACTTGTGATGCACCTTCTTTCTTAACACTGAATGAATAACCTCCACCCTTTCTCTGACTCTGCTGTTTTTCAAGTTCCTTTCTAAGTTCTGAAATCTTACGTTTAATTTGAAGTCTAAGCTTTTCAGTACCTTTGTGCTTTGGCACAGTAGCATACATTTTTTCAAGAGCTCTAATTTTCTCTGGTATAGTTCTTGCCTGCCTATATTCTTCCTCCGCCGCTAAGTACTCTGCTGTTACGTTAGTTGGCATTTCTACTCACCTCTTCCTCTCTCGCCGTTTTAAGGTTACAGAGGAATTTTATAAATTTATGGTAAGGAAAGCATCATCAAATTTATATACTTTCTCGAAAAATTTTTGGATGGTGAGAGTATGAGAGGGATTTTAGATGAGACTGATAAAGAAATCTTAAAGGTGCTTCAAAAAAATAGCCGTACTCCCCTAAGAGAAATTTCTAAGCGTGTTGGTCTAGCCGAATCAACAGTATATGAACGAATAAAAAAGCTAAAAGAAAAAGGAGTGATAAAAAAGTTCACAATCATCCCAGATCCGGAGGCACTTGGCTTTAACTTATTGGCCTTTATTCTCATTAAAGCTAGGGCGGGAAAATATGCAGATGTCGCAAAAGAACTTGTTAAATATCCCGAAATTGTTGAAATATATGAAAACACAGGTGACTACGATATGATACTTAAAATACGAACCAGAAACAGTACGGAACTAAATGAGTTCCTCAATAAAATTGGGGAGATAGATGGCGTCGTGGCAACTCATACAATGGTAGTATTGAAAATTCACAAAGAGACAACAGAACTCCCTATCTGATTTCTTCTATATTTTTCCTTCATCATACAGTTTATGGTACGCTTTTAAAAGCGAATCTTTAACCTTTTTTGGCCCATATCTCCTTACAGCACTCTTTAGGCCCTCAGAATAAACCCTCCTAATAATTAAATCCACATCCACAGACTCTTTTAGACCATTCTCCACATATAGCTTTGCTATCTCTTCCGGTTTTCTATAGTTAAGAGCTTTAAGCCATTTAAGAGGAATAGCCTCTTCAAACTTCTCAATAACATCAAATTCAATTATCGTTACCTCATCATCCCCATGAAGTGTCCCATATATTTTGTTTAACGCGTTTATAAGCTCTTTAAGTTCCTTAAAACCATCTTTCTTTGCATCCTCCAAAGTGAGCTCTTTGACCATTTTCTTCTTTATGTCTGTTATCTTAATTTTCGCAATAACGCTGTCGCTGGGAGTTATGGCAAGATATACTTCGCTGCCCGGCGTTGCCTCATAATTTCCAAATCTTATGGTGCTCGTCTTTTTTCCTTTGAGAATTTTCGATTTGTAAGCATTATCTATTAGCATGAACCTCCTTATTTGAACCATTTCTGAGCACCTCTACAACATTAGGGAGCTCCAAAAGATCATCTATTTTAAACTCAGCATATTGCTCATATTCAAGCTCTCTGTTGGCATATTTACCATAACGGAACCATACAGTATGCATCCCAACTCTTTTAGCACCAAATATATCCGAATACAGCCTATCTCCTACCATGACAGCTTCTTCAGCTTTTACCCCAAATATTTTTAGTGCTTTTTGATAAATCTTTGGATGTGGTTTTTTAACGCCTTCAAAGTCAGATACTACAACATGCTCAAAGAAATCGTCTATATCCAGCCTCAAAACCTTCTCCCACTGTTTTATTGGATTTCCATCGGTTATTATCCCAAGTCTATAACCCATTTCTCTGAGTTTGATAAGAGCTTTTCTCGCATTTTTAACTTCTCTCAGATGAGCAAATTTGGTATTATGATAAGCTATCACCCCCGCTGCTACCCATTTTGGGTTATATTTCAAGTCCAGTCTCCTCAAGAGATAGTCAAAATGATGAGGAAAGTTACTCCCATATTCAGCTATAAGTTCAAGGAGCTCATTATAAGCGGTTTCAAAATCAACAGGTAGTCCATGCTGGATCATGTTATCTATAGCATTCTTCCTAGCAAGCTCCGCTAGTCTAGAGGTATCCACAAGGGTATCATCCAAATCAAAAAATATGACTTCTACCATCACCCATCCCCACTCAAATAAAGGGTTGAAGGATATTTAACCTTTCCTTATGTTCAGATAAAAGGTATTCATTTTCTGTTTTTCCTCCATCAGCTTTCGAAAATATTCATCTTCCCGAATGAGTTCATTGAGGAGATCTTCAAGCTTCCATGTTAAAGAAGTAGGAGTTGTAGTGGCAAAGATAACATCCAGAATTCCCAGGAGCCTAACCCTCTCCATCACTTCTTTTACCTTTTCATTGGGAATTCCATGCATCAAGATAAATTTCCTCCAATGCCAGTTGCTATTTGCTTTGAAGGAGGGCGCTTTCTCAATCACTTCCTCCACTACCCAATCACGGCAGTATTCAGGTATCCCATAGATTTTGAACTCACTCAGAATGTCCTTGAGTTTAGAAAATTCCTCTTTTTCAAAACCTATAACAAGTATCATGCAATCACCTAACACTTTTCACTCTCCAAATACCTTTTAACTTTTACTAAAAGGGACTGCATCACTTCCCCTGCTTTCCCTCTAAGAAATACATCGGCTATTGGAGTTATACCACTCTCTTTAGTGTTGACTTCTATCACAGAGCCGCCATTATCCTTTACAGTATAAGGAACATAAGCTGCCGGAAAAACTTGAGCACTAGTACCAACTACCAGACAAACATCTGCCCTTTCAGCGAGCTTGAAAGCCTTTTGAAGGGCTTCTTGTGGGAGAGGCTCTCCAAACCATACTACATCAGGTCGAAGTAAAGAAGCACATTCAGGGCATTTTGGCAAATTCTTTTCTTTTAAAAAGTCCTCAAGCTTTCCAGACTCTAAAAGATCCTCCATATAATCACATCTTGTGCATTTGACTCTATATATGTCCCCATGAAGTTCTACGATATGCTGATTTCCTGCTTCTTTGTGAAGGTTATCGATGTTTTGAGTTATAACGGCCCTTAGAATTCCCATCTTTTCAAGTTCAGCTAAAACTAAGTGGGCATTATTAGGTTTTGCATCCTTCATAATCTTCATTCTCATTTTATAGAAGGCCCACACAAGATTCGGGTCCCTTCTAAAGGCTTCTGGCGTAGCGACCTCTTCAATCCTGTAATTTTCCCATAGGCCACCTCGACCTCTAAAAGTCGGTATTCCACTTTCTGCACTAACTCCAGCTCCAGTAAAGGCTATTAAAAAGCGGGAGTGAGCAATAATTTTTGCTGCCTCCTCTATCATAGGACATCAACCTTTATTTCTCCCTTGAAATTTTTAAAACTATCCCAACGGCAAGATTTAAATTATATTAGTGTAAAATATCTCATGCAAAATACGGTGAGGTGATACTATGAGCTACCAAATGTATAGGGACAAAGTTTTGGAATTTGTTGAGGGACATGAAAAGTGGAGGAGCTCCACAATAAACCTGATCGCAAGTGAAAATGTAACATCCCCAAGCGCTATAAGGGCCATAGCTAGTGGTTTTATGCATAAGTATGCTGAAGGTTGGCCCAAGCAAAGATACTATCAAGGATGTAAGTATGTTGATGAAGTTGAGCTTATTGGTGTTGACCTCTTCTGTAAACTATTCCAGAGCGATTTTGCAGATTTAAGGCCTATATCCGGAACTAACGCAAACCAAGCTGCATTCTTTGGCCTCACTGAAGCTGGTGATAAAGCAATTGTCCTTCACACATCTCATGGTGGACACATAAGCCACATGCCATTTGGAGCTGCTGGTATGAGAGGACTAGAAGTTCACACATGGCCTTTTGATAACGACGAATTTAACATTGATGTTGACAAGGCAGCCAAGATGATTAGAGAACTTGAGCCAAAGATAGTTGTTTTTGGTGGTTCATTATTCCCATTCCCACACCCAGTTAAGGAACTTGCACCTGTGGCAAAGGAAGTTGGAGCCTTCGTAATGTACGATGCCGCACATGTTTTGGGATTAATAGGCGGCGGCCAGTTCCAAGACCCACTTAGAGAAGGGGCCGAGGTAGTAACATCCTCAACCCATAAGACCTTCCCCGGCCCACAGGGTGGTGTTATACTCTACAAAGACCTTGGTGAGGCCACAGCAAAACTACAAGGAGCAATCTTCCCAGGTGTTCTGAGCAATCACCACTTGCACCACATGGCTGGAAAAGTCGTTACTGCCGCAGAGATGCTTGAATTTGGTAAAGCCTATGCAGAGCAGATAGTCAAGAACGCAAAGGCCCTAGCTGAAGCAATGGCAGAAGAAGGGTTCAAAGTCAT
>QMUE01000075.1 GCA_003663535.1 Thermococci archaeon | reverse complement strand
TGCGGCCCAGGATCGTCGGCAACCAAAATAACCAACCCCCCCTCCACACCAGAATAAGCAAGGCTCATTAGAGGATCTGCTGCAACATTGAGACCAACACACTTCATGGTCACAAGAGCCCTAAGGCCTGTATATGCGACACCGGCAGCCTCTTCAAGCGCCACTTTCTCATTAGGTGCCCATTCAGCAAAAACTTCGGGGTTTAATCTTGCTATTGTTTCAATTACCTCAGTAGACGGGGTTCCTGGATAACCTGTTGCAAATGATACTCCACTTTCCAACGCTCCATATGCAATAGCTTCATTTCCCATGAGAAGTTTTTTATTTGATATTTTTGGAGTAAGACTTGAGGATTGTAAATTAGCTATTTCCATTACCACCACCATAGTTTTTTCGTTTTAAGCCTATAAAACTTATAGTTCGAAGAAAAGGAGATAAAATTGAAAATTTTTAGAATTTTGCTTCAAATACCATGAAAGTTCTTGCAATTGGATTTGGGTATACTTCCCATTCAAATTCTTTATCCTCCATACCAACCTCCCCATAGAGACCTCCTTCTTTCGGATCGAGACTCTTTCCTAGAATTTTGCCCTTACTGATCTCAACTGTCATATATCTTGGGAGGCCAATCCTCACAAAACCCTCTTTCATTGCATGTTCAATTCCCCACTTGATCGAATAGATCCCAGCATAAATTTCTGCTATTCTAACAGCAACACTTTCTTTTCCTATTGCTAGGATCTCAATTCCAGTTTCTTCCCAGAATCTCTTTGCTAGCGGTTGGAGGTCTTTACTGAGCTCATGCCATATGGCCTTTCCTCTATCTGAGATCCTTAAAGCATCTATTGTGGGATCATCAAGCTTTCTAATCTCTATTCCACCAAGGGTAGAGTCTAAATGGATAACATCTGGTTTAACCTTTTTTGCAAGTTTTAATGCTAAAAAAGTCTCATCTTTCAATGCCATCCTTCCACTAAGGTCATATTTGAAGGGATCTGAATACTTTGCAATACTGAGTTTGGCCGTTTTATATGGTCTCTCTACAAGAACAGCGGCAGTGGCAATTAAGCCAATTGGATTGTAATTCTCATCAAGCAAAGCTCCTCCGGTGTCTGCCGAAACTATTCTCATTCTTATCACCCTTTTGGCTCTAGGTGAGCTTTTTTAACCATGAACACTCCCGAACTGGTATATTCGTCCCATATTTTCTCAATCTCATCAAATACTACTTTAGCCTTAAAAAACGGGGCATCTCTAACAAAAGTCTCGAATTCCCCCCCTTCTCCAGCTATATGAACTTTGTACTTTTTATTGAGTGCCTTCAACTCTTCAAGAGCCTTTTCATCTATTCGTCTCCCTAACCATTTTTCATCTAAACCATAAGCTGAAACTCCAACTATAACTACGTCAAACCCTTCTTCGATAAGGGTTCTCATGTATTTCTCTGGATCTACTTTCCAAAATGGAGCAAATACATTTATTCTTAATTCCTTAGCAACTTTTTCAACCCTTTCTTTTTGGTACTGACTTGCAAGAGCTCCTGCAACTACCCCTTCTATCTTTAGGCCTTCAAGAACTCGTTTTAAGTCTTCAACTTCTTTCTCTTTTTCCCCTTTTGTAAACCCCTTCACAAGAGGAATGTCAATTGCCTTGGCTTGTAACTCTGTCAGGTGTATGTTGGGAACATGGTACATATAACTCTCATCACTCTCAGAATACATACTCACAAGATATTTAACCTCAAAACCTTTTTTTAAGGCCCAATAAAGGGCATACGTTGAGTCTTTTCCTCCAGAAAAAAGTACTGCAACCCTCATTTTTATCACTCTCTATGTTTTAACCTAATTGGATGCCACTTTAAAAAATTTTGGAAAAGTTAAGGAAAATATTCTAGAGCTTTTTCCGTTTTTTTATCAAAAAGAATAACCCGTTCTTCATTTGGAACGATTGTTACTTTTTCTCCGAAACTAAAGTGTTCTCCTTCTGGAGCAAAGACTTTTACAAAAACATCACTATTAACTGCTATAGTTACTATCTGTTCTCTTCCAAGTGGTTCAAAGGAATAGACCTCTCCTTTGATGCCCTCTCTTTCACCCCTTATTATTTCAGCATCATGAGGCCTAAATCCGAAGAGAACCTCAGTTATCTCTAACCTTTTGATTATTTCTCTATACTGTTTTGGCACTGAAATCTTGCTCTGATATATTCTAATGTTCCCCCCTTCTACCTCCGCATGAATAAAGTTCATCGGGGGACTTCCAAGGAAACCAGCCACAAATTTATACATTGGCTTATAATAAACCTCATCAGGATCACCCACTTGAAGTATTTTTCCTTCTCTAATTATAGCTATCCTATCCGCCATTGCAAGAGCTTCTGCTTGATCATGAGTTACATAAATAGTAGTGATTCCAAGTTCCTTCTGAAGTCTTTTGAGTTCTGCTCTTACTTCCAACCTGAGCAAGGCATCCAAATTGCTCAATGGCTCGTCTAACAGCAATACATCAGGTTCTTTTACAAGAGCTCTGGCTATAGCAACCCTCTGTTGCTGCCCTCCACTCAATTGCCAAGGATACCTGTCCAAGAGGTGATCAATATGAAGCATCTTTGCAACTTCTCTGACTTTCTTTTCTATCTCATTTCTGGAAGATTTTTTAAGCTCAAGGGGGAAGGCAATATTCTTAAAAACCCGCATATGTGGATATAGAGCCCAGTTCTGAAATACCAAGCCAACATTCCTATCCTTTGGAGGGGTTTCCGTAACATCTTTATCATTGAAATAAATCTTTCCTGAAGAAGGTTTGTAGATCCCAGCTATTGTATAGAGCAATGTCGATTTTCCACTCCCCGAAGGTCCTAATAGCGCCATGAATTCCTTATCCTCTATTTTCAAATTAATTTTGTTCAGTGCCGTAAAGTTTCCAAATTTTTTTGTAATCTCCTCTAAAGTTATCCCAACCATCCCCATCACCCCTTAATACCACCTGAATATCCCTGTAGAAGCAACTGTTGGGCCGTGAGGAAGAATATTATCGTAGGAAGAAGATATAAAGTTCCAGCTGCCGCTATTAAAGGCATGTGAGAGTACTCTGCTTCAATATTAGCCTCAATGAAAGTGGCAAGTGTTTTGTCTATTAAAAATGTTCTCACATAAATCAAATCTTGCCAACCAGCCAAAAATCCAAACAATGCAACCGCCAAAATTCCAGGTTTTATTAACGGCAACATTATTTTCCACCATACTTTTATCCTAGATGCCCCATCTATTATTCCTGACCACTCAAACTCCCAAGGAATCGTATCAAAAAAGCCTTTCATAAGCCATACAGACATTGGGATTTCAAGAGCCGCTCTTGCAAGAACTACGTAGAAAAATGAATATAACCGAACCATGGAAGGATCTTGAGGAAATGTTAAGCGATAGAAAAGGTACACCCCTACAATTAACGCAACCCCTGGAAAGGCATGAAGCATGAGGAGGAGGAGCATCATCAATTTTCTCCCTTGGAATTTCATTCTAGAGAGAGAATACCCAGCAAGGGTGCTAATTAAAGTTACTATCCCAGAGACACCAAGAGCGACTATAAGAGTATTAAACGTGATTTTTAGTATATTCTGTCGTATACCACCGGTTATGGCTAATTTTCCTTGAAAAACATTTATCCAGTTTTCGATAGTAGGTCTAAAAGAGCTGGGGCTTAGGTTAGTAATCATATCCTCACTAAAGCTTGACAGGATTAAGAGGAAAAAGCCCAATATAAGGGGGAGACTCACAAGTATTATTGCAGCAATTATGAACCATTCATTCCTCCTTGGTCTAGTTTCTACATCCCTCATTCTATATCACCCCTTGGCTCATGGATCATTCTTTCAAACTGAAGGACTTTTAGGGTAACAAACCCACCAAGAATCCCTATTATAGAAAGTATAACTGCTGCAGCTGCTGCTAACCCTTGATCCTGCTCTCCACGACCAAACGCAGTGTTAAATACATAGAGGGCCAAGGTAGTACCGTAGTCCCTATTCACCAAATCCCACTCAACAAGCAAAAAGAGGTGTGGATAAGTTGTTAAAAGGCTCAAAAACTGCCAAGTTAATACATAAAGAAAGTGCCACTTTGTGAGAGGGATTAATATCCTTCTCGAAATTTGCCATGCTGAGGCCCCATCAACCCTAGCTGCTATCACAAGTTCCTTTGGTATTTGATTTAAGGACGAAGTAAAAACTATCATCCCAAAACTAACTCCCACAAGTCCATTCACAAAAATAATAACACTCCAAGCCCCCCAAGGAGTCATTTGACCCCAAGGAATAGGGGTGGATATGGCCCCTAATTTCATCAGAATAGAGTTCAACGTTCCAATATCACTCCCATGGAAGAAATAATACCATACCAAACTATAAACAGCTATTGGAGACATTCTGGGAAGCAACCAAAGAAGTCTAATAGCCGAGGCAGAACTTTCATTTACAAAAAATGTCCCCAATGCTAGAAGAAGGCCCCCAAGAACATTTATAATAAGGGTTATCCCAACAAAAATGACCGTAGTCAGAAGAATAGCCTTAATCATAGGGTCATGTTGGAACATATGAAAGAGTCTTTGATAATTATAAAAGCCAACAACCTCACTCAGATACTTCTCCGTATTCCAATTCTTCATCTTTGTGAAACTTATATAAATCGTGAAAATAAGCGGAATTAAATAAAACAGACCTACCATTATAATCATTGGAGAAAGAAAAAAAGAAAGGGTCTGAAGCTTTTTCCCTTTCATAAACTCTCACCTCATGGGAATTGCCAGTCCTTTGGAACCTCTCCAATGACTTCCACATTTTGTGCGAGCTCTGGATCCGCATTGACTTTTTGAATTATGTATTCAACACCATCTTCTGGAGACATGTCTCCTCTCAACACTTTGTCCAAGGCCTCCTTGAATATGTCTGCCAGTGCTGGATATTTTGGATGAGCTGGAGCCAATTTTGTGTACTCGAGCATGTAACTAACATCAGCAAGGAATTTAGCGTTTATTGGGTGTACTGTAGTTGCAACAATATCTCTTAAGTTATCTTTTACCTCTTGATCTAAATTCAGATTAAGGTTCTTTAACTCATTCAACCATTCTTCATCCCTTATAAGCTCCGCAGCAGCCTTTCTGACAGGCAAATGAGCACTTATTACACTGTGTATCGCATTTATATCTGGGTCACTTGCCTTGATTATCATTAAAAAGGCGAGCTCATGGTACAGTTCTTTAAATTCCTCATAACTTGGATTCTGCTGGCCTGCTTGGGAGTTTATCATCCATACAAAGGGTTGACTTAGGGTTACTGGGTTTAATCCCTCCTCACCAGCCGGGAAGAGTGTATAGGCAAGCCACGCCTGCACTTCTTCAGGCTTCAATGGCCTAGGAGTTCCTTCTTTTCCATAGTAATCTTTTGTTTGCCACTCTGTCCAGTACCAAGTGCCACCTATGTCGAAGAGGGTTCGTCCTTCAACAATTGCAGGATGTATTTGCTTCGCCCAATCCCAGCTCATTATATCTTTTGGAAGGAGGCCATCTTGAGCAAATTTCCATTCAACATAAAGCCACTTGTAAATTGCTGGAACATCAACTACAAGCTTTTTGGAGTTTTCATCGTATAATTTCCCACCAAAAGCGAAGATAAACTGAATCAAATCTGGATGTGCTGATCCTTTTCTGTGTATGAGCCCCCACTCAGCAGCCCCATTCTCTTTTGCTTTCTTTGCCCATTGGTAAACATCACTCCATGTAAATTCCCCATTCTTGACCTTTTCTTCAAGCCCCTCTAAGTTAAAGCCTATCTTTGCTGCAACATCTGTCCTTATGTAAAATGGTCTTGCTTCGGTGTCTTGAGGGAGGCCGTAAAGCTTTCCATCAAATTTTGATGCCTCTATGAGGGATGGGTAGAAATCATCTATAACACTCTTGTAGGCGTTGGCATATTCAGTTATCTCGAGGATGTATCCCTCATCCGCTAATGTTGGTAAAAATGCGTAGGAATTCACAAAGAAATCCCCTGCCTGGCCAAGAGGTTGTTTACTGAGATACTCTTGATAGGCATCCTGAAAAGCTGCTGCGTAGTATTTATCAGTTATTATCACTCTCACATTGACACCATTCTCTTCCCAAACCTTATTTATTCTTCTAGCTGCCTCCACGATGCCATGAACTCTCATAACACTGTTGGGATCTCCAGATCCCCATGCCGAAAACTTGACCTCATTTATACCATTTTCTTCAAGGGCTTTTCCTATTGCTACTACATCTTTCACAAAGTCTCCCGTCAATTCAACTTTAGTTGCTTTTGTTTTGGAGGTTTCTTCTCCCCCAATGCATCCACTCGCCACTACTCCAAAAAACACTACTAAAGCCACTAATATCCCAAATTTCCCTTTCATAACCTGTCACCTCCGAAAAAGCCGGAAGGCCCACCAAGTCAAAATGGTGCAATTTATTATAAGAGGCCTCTCAGTAGTAATTTCATCGTGGTATTTTTGGAGATCAACTCTTATAAATATTTATGTTTCCGTTCAAAAGCATCATCAAATCTTCTATCTCATACTATATACATTCCCGAAAGTGTTATATATATTTATAAAAGATTAAAGATCAAAAAATATTTAATAAACGTAAAACAACCAGATAGAGGTGATGAAAATGGTACGTGTGCTCATACTAGGTCAAGGGTACGTGGGAAGTACTTTTGCTGTGGGTGTAGAGAG
>QMUE01000074.1 GCA_003663535.1 Thermococci archaeon | reverse complement strand
GGTCGTTCCTGACCAACACCATGTCCCCGCTTTCCATAGCTACGTCGGTCGCATTTCCAACGGCTATGCCAACATTCGCTTGAGCGAGAGCGGGAGCGTCGTTTATGCCATCCCCAACGAAGATTACAATTTCTCCTTTTTCCTGGAGCTTCTTGACTTCATTGGCTTTATCTCCCGGCAAAACTTCCGCCAGGATGTAGTCGACACCTATGCTCTTCCCTATCGCTTCGGTCGTTCTTCTGTTGTCGCCGGTTATCATGCCAACTTTCTTTCCCATCCTGTGAAGTTCCTCAATCGCTTCCTTGGCCCCTTCCTTTATGGTGTCTGCGATTCCTATTATACCGGCCACCCTACCGTTTATAGCTACTATCACGGCGGTTTTTCCCTCGCCCTCTAATTTGCGGAGGATTTCCTCGACGTTGCTTATTGAGAACCCATTTTCTGCAAGCAACTTTCTGTTTCCTGCCAATACCTCTCCTCCTTTGACTTTAGCCCTAACGCCCTTGCCGGTTATGGCCTCAAACTCCTCCGGCTCTTCAAGCTCAAGGCCCATCTCCCGGGCCTTCCTCACGATGGCGTCTCCAAGCGGGTGCTCGGAGCGCTTCTCGGCAGATGCAACGAGCTTCAGCAGCTCCTTTTTGTCCATCCCAAAGGTTATTACGTCCGTCACTTCGGGCTTGCCCTTCGTGAGCGTCCCGGTTTTGTCGAAGAGAACTATAGTCGCTTTTCTCGCCGTCTCAAGGGCTTCACCGTTTTTGATGAGTATCCCCATCTCCGCCCCCTTGCCGATACCGACCGTCAGGGCCGTTGGAGTGGCTAAGCCGAAGGCGCACGGACAGGCAATAACGAGAACGCTGAGCAGCGTTGTGAACGCGAAGACCAGCGGTTTGCCAGCTATGAAGTACCAGTAAGCGAAAGAAAGCAAAGCAATCACCAGCACGGATGGTATGAAATAGGTCACCACGGCATCGGCGAGCCTCTGCACGGGGGGCTTTGTATTTTGAGCTTCCTCGACAAGTCTTATAATCTGGGCAAGGAGCGTATCCCTTCCAACTTTCTCCGCTTTAATCTTGAGGACTGAATTCCCGTTTATGGTTCCGCCTATGACATTGTCTCCGGCATTTTTTAAGCTGGGAATGGGTTCGCCGGTTATCATGGACTCATCAACGTAGCTCTTGCCATCGAGCACGATACCATCCACCGGGATTCTTTCCCCGGGCTTTACGATGACGGTATCTCCTACCTTAACTTCACCTATCGGAACCTCGAGTTCCTTTCCGTCCCTCACGACAGTGGCCTTCTTTGCCTGGAGCCCCATGAGCTTCTTTATCGCCTCGCTCGTTTTCCCCTTAGCTCTCGCCTCAAGGAAACGGCCGAGGAGCAAAAACGCCATCAGCAGAACGCTGGCCTCGTAAAAGTTGAACTCCCCGGGAATCAAGCCGAACGTTGCCAGAACGCTCGTCAGGTATGCGGAACCTATGCCCAGTGAGTACATGACCTCCATGTTAAGTGTCCCGTGCCTGAGTGACGAGTAGGCCTTTTTGAAAATTCCCCTCCCGGCGTAGGCTATGGCCACCGTCGCGAGGAGAAACTGGACGTAAATCAGGTTCTCAAAGTGGATTCCAAACCTCTTCAGCTGCATGGAGAGGAAGAGGGGTATTCCAACGCCCCAGGCAACCAGGAGGTTGCGTTTCATCTCCCGCAGTTGCTTCTCCCTCACTTCCTTCTCTATATCGCGCGTTTCTTCCCCCTCTATGCCCAAAAACCCGTATCCAACACTCTCAATGGCTCTCTTAATGTCCTCAACTCCGACATGCGAAGGGTTGTAAGCTACTCTCGCGGTTTCGGTTGCGAGGTTAACGTTTACATCGAAAATACCCGGCAGTTCCTCAATTGCTTTTTCCACGGTCTTGACACACATGGCGCACGTCATTCCCCCGATTTTGATTACTGCTTCCCTGCGCTCCCTTATCACCTCGTATCCCACATCTTCTATGGCCCGGATTATCTGATTCAGGCTAACTTTTGACTCGTCAAAATCAACAAAAACGGTCTCACTGTTGAGATTTGCCTTTGCGGCCCTGACTCCATCCAGTTCGGACAGGGGTATTTCTATGGTTTTAACGCACATGGCGCAGGTCATACCGCTGACTTTAAGAGTAATCTTCATACTCACCACCAGTATTTACTCCTCGGCATAGCTTATGGGCATTATTCATGCCAAAATGCAAATTTTAACCGAATATTTTTTATATTTTGATAAGCAAGTTCCGAGGAAGGTGCGTTAATATGACCAAGCTGGATGATTTGGACCTGAAGCTCATACACCTCCTGCTGGACAATGCAAGGCTTAGCATTTCTGAGCTTGCGGAAATACTGGGAGTAAGCAGACCGACTGTCAGATCAAGGCTGGAGAAGCTTGAGAAGGAAGGCGTTATCCTGGGATACACGATAAAGCTCAATCCCGAGCTCCTGAGGGCCCACAACGTGGTTGCCCTCATAGTGCAAACAGACAAACCCGAGAAAATGAAGGAGTTCAACGAAATTATAGAGATAAACCGCTTCACGAGCAGGAAGTACCTCATAAAAATCGCCGTCGAGAACATGGAGGAACTTAGAAAGGTCATAGAAGGAGCTGGATTCGATGTCATAGAGATAATGCCCATCCTCGAGAGCGTTGAGCGCACGAGTCCCCCAAGAGTTAAGATATCCTTCAAGTGCGACTACTGCGGAAAGGAAATAGTAGGAGAACCGATCGTTTACAAGTATCACAACAGGGTTTACTCCCTCTGCTGTCCAACGTGCCTGAGGGAGCTCAAGAGGACAAGGGAAAACATCGAGAAGTTCAAGCTAAAAGAAGAA
The DNA here is from genome assembly GCA_003663535.1 of Thermococci archaeon. GTDB lineage: Archaea > Methanobacteriota_B > Thermococci > Thermococcales > Thermococcaceae > Thermococcus_A. Next base: position 3,954 of record QMUE01000074.1, on the reverse strand, counting down.
CCAAAGGGGGAAGACGAAAGCTGAGGGCTCACTCGTCCTCATCAATCCCCATGGCCCTCTCGCAGTATTCGTGCATCTCTTTCCAGTCTTCGCCCATATACTTCTCCATTATAGGCTCCATCTCTTCTTCCATTTCCTCGTGCATGTTTTCATCCATCATACCGTAGCCCGTCATTCCGGGGGCAAAGCCCCAGCGGCTTCCGGTTCTCTCCGGTATGTCGAATCCACCACTATGGGCCATTCCTAGGGGGATGGCTATGAGCGCTCCGATGAAGAGCCCGATAAATAGGGACTTCCACTCCATTTTGCATCACCTTTTTGTTGTTTTCAGATACACTATGGTTTAAATGTTGAATAGGCTTATTATTTGCAACATGAGAACCAATTATGAAACAATTTACCAAATCGTAAGGATAAATCCAATTAAGGGTTTGCATAACTATAAAATGTGGGGAAAAATGACCGATGTTGCTAAAAAATATAGTAGATTTTCAAAAATTTACGACCTCTTCGAGAGCCCAATGGAAACGATGGTATTTTCAAATTAGGGTACCAGAGCCCTTTTTCTGGCAGAATAGAAGTGCTCGAGATAGACCGGCGTTAATATTTTTCAAACATCATCTTATTTCCTCCGTATAATTGTGCACAAAAGATTATGGGGACGTATTGTCAATGTAACTTAGGAGGAATCCAGCAGATATCCCAAAATGAAAAGCACAGGAGAATAAGATTCTCGATGTATTTTATATATCGAGGGCATCGAGTTGGTTTCGGAATTCGCTTAAAATTTCTTTAAGTTTATCTTTTTGGAAATACTTGGGATCCCCAATGTATTTATAGAGATCTTCATTTTTCAGTTCAATTGTTGTCATATTAAATGCTTTCTGACCAGATTTTAGAATCTTATTATGTATGCCATCATCAGTTAGAGACTTAGAAAAACTTATCAGGACATACATCATACGTTTGGGAATATCCTCATAAGAAATATTAAGTAAATGTCCAGAGATTAAGATGACATGCTTGAAAGGTTCAAGCAATTTCTTGTTTATCTTCTTGGGATTATATATCTCATGCTCTCGGGTTGTCTCTATAATTACAATTTTATCTAAATTACCATCCTCATTGAACCTTGACAGCAATATATCAAACTGTAGCTGTTGATTTGCAATTGGCATTCTCAAATTTGAATTGAAGTAAACACTATGGGTATGAGACAAATAACAACCAGTAATAAAATTCATAATAATTTCGTATGGTGATTTTGAATCTAGATCTTCTTCGTTGAATAATTCTGAAATTTTCTCAAAGTCAAGTTTGTCAAATAGATTCCATTTGCCTCCCAAAACCATTAGAAGATCCGGATTGTCTCTAGCCAACTCTATTATTTTGGATACACATCTACAATCGTCGTTGCATTTATAGCTACTGATTTCATCTAAATACTTAATAAAAGTTTTATAGGCTGACTCATGCAAATTCCACGATATTGCAATATGGTATTTAAAAGATATGAGCATAGGACAAAAATCTGGCAATGGTAAGTTTCTAGATTTTTTGACAAATTTTCTTGCATTACGTCTCAAATATTCATACAAATCTGGCACAATAAACTTCCCAGGAGGTATTAGATATATCTCATGAGATGGGAAATAAGTTAAAACCAAGACCTTCTCATCAAAGTTTATAATCCTAGCCTGTTGAGTTCGAGGATATCTTGACTGCATATGATGAGGAGACTCTGTACCACTTTTACCAGTGTTCGTGTTGGTTAGGGGGAATTTTCTATGATAAAATTTTTCTAATAGATACAACATGAAAAATAATTCTGCAACTTGGAAAAAAGCATCCACATCCCTAATCCTGCATTTGAAAAAAGACCCGTAACTGTTGATAGGCTTTTCTTCAACCTCAAGGATATCCATATTTTCAAGAATATCTTTGAGTATGCATTTTATACTATAGGACTCCTCGGATTCCTCTTGAAGAATAGTACCACGAGATATGCAAAATCCCCCCGTAGAGTTATAAAACAATGTCGCCCGGCTTTTTATCACTCAAATATTCATATGCGCGTTCTTTGAGCTTCTTTGCGTTCATACCACCGTAGTCTTTTAATACTTTATCAATAATACCTCTTTCTTCCTCACTTAATTTGATATCATTCTCGTCATCAATATTTTCCGCAAGGTAATATCGGTACATCCCGTATAGAGGATCATATTCTTCAATCAATTTGCCCTCCTCTTCAAGTTCATGAACTGCATTAATGATATCCGGAGAATATGGACCGTAGTAATGATATATATACCTAACGCCCGTTATTTTGGATTTTAATTCCTCTTGGGCTTTTTTGTCAATAAAATACAATAACTTAACTAGTTTCGTCCTAGATTCCAAGCGACCTCCAAGGTTGTATATAACGTAAAGTATAACATTCTCTAATTTTTCTTTCTTTCCTTCCATCCTTACTCCCAATTTAAATTGCAACTTATTTATTAATAAATTTTTGGGTAAAAATGACCTTGAAGCGAAATTGTGAGTGAACGAAATAAAAATCATGAGGGGAAACAACCAGATGAGAGCAAATAGTGGTAGCACAGCACTGTGCCATAAGAGAAATGTCAAAAACCACCATTATTGAAAATATTACAAACATAAGTAGAGGGATAGAAGGAGAAAGAAAAAACGCCCGACCCATAGAGCACCCACATCACTTCAAAATCCTCATCGCGTTAAAGACCGCTATCAGGGCAACACCAACATCTGCAAAGACAGCCCCCCACATCGTAGCCGCTCCAAAGACTCCAAGGCTTATGAAGGTGAGCTTAACCCCAAGGGCAAAGATTATGTTCTGCAATACTATCTTCTGCGTTTTTTTGGCTATTCTAATGCCCCTCAACAGCTTGGACGGCTTGTCATCTATTATAACGACGTCAGCAGTTTCTATCGCTGCATCACTCCCGAGCGCTCCCATCGCAACTCCCACATCGGCCCTCGCAAGCACCGGGGCGTCGTTAATACCATCACCAACAAAGACTATCTTGTCGTTCGGTGCCTTTTCTTTCTCAAGTTCCTCAATTACCTTTACCTTATCCTCCGGCAAGAGCTCGGCATAGAAGCTGTCAAGGCCAAGTTGCTTCGCTATCTCCTCGGCAACGTCTCTGCTGTCACCGGTGACCATCACTACCTTTTTGACCCCAAAGCGCTTCAGCTCCTTTACAGCGAGCGGAACATCCCCCTTTATCTCGTCGGAGATTATGATGTAACCGGCATACTTGTCATTTATCACGACGTGAGCAACCGTTCCTTTAACGCGACATGTGTCGTGTTCAATATTAAAGCAATGCAATAGCCTGTCATTGCCTACCATCACCTCGACACCGTCTATTCTAGCTTTAACTCCGTGTCCAGCTATATTCTCATGCTCCTTTATCTGGGCTTCGTTGATTTCTTTTCCATAGGCTTCCTTTATCGCCTTGGCTATCGGATGGTTCGAGTGGGCCTCTGCCAAAGCCGCGAGCCTTATTACCTCGCCCTCACTAAAGCCGCTCCGAGTTTCCACCTTCGTAACCTTGAAGATGCCATTGGTGAGCGTGCCGGTCTTGTCAAACACAAAGGCGTTGATGCGAGCGGCCAACTCGATGTCGGCCACGTTCTTGATCAACACGCCAAGCCGGGCGGCGGCGGAAAGCGCGGCTACCATGGCGGTGGGCGAGGCCAGAATGAAGGCGCACGGACAGGACACGATCAGGACGGCGATCGTGCGGTCCAGGCTCCGGGTGAAGGCCCACACCAAGGCGCCCATCAAGAGCACCAGCGGAGTGTAGTAAACCATGTACTGGTCGACGATACGGAGGAATGGAAGCTTGGTCTTCTGAGCGGCCAGAATCAACTCGCGCACGCGTCCCAGGGTGGTGTCCTCGCCGGCGCGGGTCACCCGCACCTCGAGCG
>QMUE01000073.1 GCA_003663535.1 Thermococci archaeon | reverse complement strand
TTGGATTTCCAAGAGTTTATGATCATGCCAGTTGGTGCAAAGAGCTTTAGGGAAGCAATTCAAATGGTGAGCGAAACCTATCACACTCTAAAGAAGATTCTCATGGATAAATATGGAAAGCTAGCAGTTAACGTTGGTGATGAAGGAGGATTTGCTCCCCCAATGAAAGAGGTCACCGAGCCTTTGGATGTTCTTGTCAAGGCAATTGAAGAAAGTGGGTATAAAGTCGGTGAGGAGATAGTATTTGCCCTTGATGTTGCTTCAAGCGAGTTCTATGAAGAGGAAAAGAATGTGTATGTTGTTGGGGGCAAGGAATATACAAGAGAGAGGCTCATTGACCTTTACAAAGATCTTGTTTCAACATACCCAATAGCCTCCATCGAAGACCCAGTTCAGGAGGAAGACTTTGAAGGCTTCGCAATGGTTACAAAGGAGCTTGGAAAGAAGATTCAGCTTGTTGGGGATGACATCTTTGTTACAAACGTGACGAGACTTAAGAAGGGCATTGAAATGGGAGCTGGAAATGCACTTCTCCTCAAGGTAAATCAGATCGGAACCTTAAGTGAAGCAATAGACGCTGCTTACTTGGCCTTTAGAGCTGGCTATGGAGTTGTTGTTTCTCACCGCTCAGGTGAAACGGAAGATTCAACAATTGCCGACATAGCTGTTGCATTAAATGCTGGCCAGATCAAGACGGGAGCACCGGCAAGAAGCGACAGAAACGCAAAGTATAACCAGCTCCTAAGAATTGAAGAAGAACTTGAGGGCGTGGCATACTATCCGGGTAAGAAGTTTAGAAATCCACTACTTTGATTTTTCTATTCTTTATCTGGAGATATCTTTAAATATTCTCGATAGCTTATGTAAAGATGGTGAAAGCTTATGCTTACAAAAATGCTTATTGAGAATTATAAATCAATCAAAAAAGCAGAGCTAGAGTTCTCGAAAATTAATGTTCTCGTAGGGCCAAATGGAAGTGGAAAAACATCTATTTTGGAATGTGCCGAGGTTTTGGGCAATCCACATGTCTATGCTCGTTCTATAACTTCCAGTGTAATTGGAGGTGTGCTTCTTGAAAATTTGTTGAATATTAGATTCTTCGATGAAATAGTCCATGCTCACGATATTTCTAAGACAATCCACATAAATGCTAATTTTAAAGACGTAGGAATACTGAGAGTTGAGGTTTCATTGTCAAAAGAAAAAGGTACTAGAAAACTAACTGGTAACTCTTCCTCCAACAGAGACTTAAAAATGGAACTTTCACGGGTACTTCACATTCTAAAAACTAACCGTAGAGTAGGGCGAAGATTGGGGGGAGTATTAGCAGATACATTCGCTGTTAATACCTCAAATTCTCATGCAGTTTTTTACTATGCTTGTTATCGTTCAGAATTCCAGGAAAATATTGGAATTATTCGTGAGTTCTACACAAAATATGGTCTCCAAAATCTCAGATGGGTGCCGACGGAGACACAAGGCCAGTACGAAATTATTGCAACGACTTCGGAAGGAGTTGACATAAATCTTGCAGATGCAGGTGCAGGATTAAATGCGCTTTTCCCAATAGTAACTGCTCTGGCATTTTATCCCAAAAGAAGTACAATTTTCATTGAACATCCAGAAATGCATCTTCATCCAAAACTTCAGTATGAACTTGCTGAGTTCTTCTTAATGGTATCAAAGAGGAGAGATTATCAACTGATCATTGAGACCCATTCAGAGCACTTGCTATATGGGTTGTTAAATGCTGTAGCCTCGAAACGTTTATTGCCAGAGGAGCTTGTTGTTTACTCATCACGGAAAGAGCAAGGAGAGTCGGTCTTTAAGAGGCTTATTGTTCATGAAGACGGGAGTGTTGAAGGGGGTCTTCAAGACTTTCTTGAAGCAGATATAGATGCATTTCTTGATTGGCTAAAAGCATGAGGGGAAGAGAATGATTGTCATTGTGCTTGATACTAATGTGCTTAGAAGAGCTCTTGAAGAAGAAAAAGGTCTAAAAGGCGATGAAGAGACTAAACTTGCATATGAGATCATTACAGAGTTGATTGAACATGAAAATATTATTTTTGTAATTAATAGAGATACAGCAAGTGAGTATTACCATCATTTAGAAGTTCTTAAGAAGCGACTCAAGCAGTTAAGAATCACCCCACAGTCTTTCAAATTGCTTTCCCCAATACTACGAAAAATGAGAAAAGTTCCAACAGAAAATCATGAGTTTGAGATAGAAGGGGAAGCCATTGGGAGAAAGGACTATCATTTGCTAAATTCTGCAAAAACCGGGGCTTTAAAGTTCAAAGTTGAAAATGCATTTGTTTTAACTTTTGCCCGAGATGTCTACAGAAGCAAGAAGGCCAAAAATGGTTACGGGATTACTATCTACTTAGTCAATCTTAAGGATGAAAAAGAAAGAAAACTTCTTGAGCAAAGGATTACTTAAATTTAAGGTTTTCTCACAACTATCAAGGCATGGTCTTTTTCGTAGGGCTCAAGAGAAATTCTTTCGACAACTTCAAAGTATTCACCAAGTTCTTTTTCTACTTCTCTAAATACTTCCTCTGGTTCTTTTGTGACATCTATACTTCTGCTTTTAATGGATATCATCCCGTACCCACCGCTTTTAAGGTATGCTTTGGCATTATCCACGAGGATTTTTGCTTGGGTAGGTTGAGCCACGTCTTCGAATATTACATCGACCTTGGTGACTAGGGCCCTGTATTCCTCAGGCTTTGTAGCATCTCCGAGTATTGGAATTATGTTTCTTCTCTCTTCCACAAGAGGAACTAATTCTCTAAGGACTCTTGGTGAGAACTCAATGCCGAAGATTTTCCCTTCCCAGCCTATGATGTCGCTTACGTGTGAAGCTGTAGTACCGCTTGCTATTCCCAGGTAAAGGACAGTAGTTCCGGGCTTTATTGGGAAATTTTTGAGGTCGTTGAGAATTGCCGCGGCAAGCTTTGACCTGTTTGGATTCCAGATTCTATATTCCTCGCCTTTCCATTTGACTATTCTCTCTCCATAAACCTTTTGACCGGGCACTAGATTTTTAGTTGCTATTCTCTCACTTCCGTCATCTTCAATAACAGTATAGACGCCAGGGAATTTATGTTTTTTAACGTTCATCTACCTCACCTCCTCTTGGCTCTCTCTCTTCCTTTCTTTTGCTTTTTCTCTTTTCCTTTGAATTTCTTCCCCTTTCCTTTCTTTTTGAATTTTTTCTTCTTCTCTTTCTTTGTTGGTTTTTCTTTCCGTTTTGGTGGGTTTGGATACTTTTCTTTGATCTCCTTTACTCTCATCTCGATCTCATTTTTGAGTTCTTCTGCTATATATTCGCCGGAGAAGTAGTCTACTCTAGCAGCAATGGCTAATTTTCCGGCCAAACCTCTTGCAATTTTTCCCCTCTGCCACCAGGGAGATTTGTTAATTGCAGGATACTGGTAGATAATACCATGCTTTGGAGGTTTAGCACCGCTCCTTAAGTGTCTGAACAATGCTTTTTCTGCACCTAAAACCTGAATAGTAGAGGATGGCATCAGGGCCAGTTCTTTCAATCCTCCAGCCAAGCTTATTAACCTGGCTCCAAGCTTTGCACCTACCAAGGCCTTTAGATTGGGAGCGACGTCATCCATAGCCCTCTCAATGTAATCTTCTATCTCACTTCTTAGTTTGTATAAATCCTCTATTTCTTTAGCGAGGTTTTGGATAACCGTGATATCTTTTTGGTCCATCCAAGCACCCATTGTTTTTTCTTTGACCTCCAAAACTCTTGCTACCTTGTTTTCACCTAGACCGAAAGATTCTAGGCTTTTCCTCGTGATATTTTCTCTGTTTCCAATTTTCTTAACAAAGGCAACGTATTGTGGGTGCTTGGGTAGAATTTCATCGAGCTCGGGGAAGTGAAGTGAGTACCATTCTCTAAGCCTTGAAACTAGGAGGTTAATGACTTTATCAATATCATCCAGCGCCTCTATGGCCTGAATTATCATTTTATCTCTTGCACCACTTTGTTCTTGTATCCTAGCTCTTGTGAGATTTATGCTTGTTTTGAAGTATTTTTCAAACCAATCTGGCCCTAAGAATTCTTCTGGATTTTCTCTAAGCTTCTCTCCTGCCAAGTTTGGAAATTCCATATCAACTTCAAACCCGACTTCTCTGACTTTTCTACTTAGTTCAGGGTGCTCGACAGCAAACCTTGAATACCCATTTTCTTTCAATTCTTCCAAAAGATCAAGGAGATCATCAATGATTTCTCCCTTAAGTAGTCTGTCCAATGCGACTTCTGGGCTCTCTGTGAAGATTCTCTTTCCAATGAGATTGCCACCCTCATCAAAGGCATAAATCCCCTGTACATTTTCGCTTATGTATGCTTTCATGAGCATCACCTTTTTTATTCTTTGCTGAAGAAGTATAAAAGAGTTGGGCTTTTAAAGGTACGGAGCTGATAAAGTTTATCGCCAATTGTCGAAAAAATGTTACACATTTACCGAAAGACTTTTATAAGAGGCATACTTAACCTCCGAGAGAACACAGTCAAGCTCATTTAAAAAAGAAGGTGATGCCCAATGAGACGGCTATTAAAACCAATTAAGGATGTGGGGATTGTTGGATATGGTGCATATGTGCCAATGTTTAGAATTAAAAATGAGGAAATTGGTAGAGTATGGGGCGTCAATGGATTTCCCATACAAGAAAAATCTGTAAACAATCTGGATGAAGATGCAATTACTATTGGAATTGAAGCCGCAAGAAATGCTCTTAAAAGAGCTCGTATAAACCCAAAAGAAATTAGGGCACTTTGGTTTGGTACAGAATCGAAGCCTTACGCTGTTAAACCTTCTGCAACTGTGATCGCCGAAGCAATTGGAGCAACCCCTGATTTGGATGCAGCGGATTTTGAGTTTGCATGTAAAGCTGGAACTGAAGCTCTTCAAGCTGCAATAGGTTTTGTTGGGAGTGAAATGGCTAAATATGCTATGGCAATAGGGGCTGACACTTCTCAAGGAAGGCCTGGTGATCACTTGGAATTTACTGCATCGGCCGGAGGAGCCGCCTATATTGTGGGAGAAAAAACTTCCGAGACATTAGCTTATTTTGAAGGAAGTTACTCTTATGTAACTGATACACCAGATTTTTGGAGAAGACAACACGAACATTATCCAAGACACGGAAATAGGTTTACTGGAGAACCAGCTTATTTTCACCAAATAGTAAGTGCTGCAAAAGGTCTAATGGAAGAACTTGATTATTCTCCAAGTGATTTTGATTATGCTGTTTTTCATCAGCCAAATGTCAAGTTCCCTCTCACAGTAGCAAAGATTCTTGGGATTCCAAAAGAGAAAGTTCTTCCAGGGTTGCTTAGTGGAATAATAGGAAACACATACAGCGGTGCAACCCTTGTAGGAATTTCTGCAGTCCTTGATATAGCAAAGCCCGGGGATAGAATTCTGTGGGTAAGCTTTGGAAGTGGAGCAGGAAGCGATGCCTTTAGCCTTATTGTACAAGATGCAATTGAGGAGAAGAGGGAGCTAGCACCAAGGACAATGGACTATGTTAACAGGAAGAAATATCTTGATTATGCTCTATACGCAAAGCACAGGGGTAAGTATATCATGTGAGGTGGTTAAAATGAGAAAGCCAGTGATTATTGGGGTGGGATTAACTCCGGTTGGAGAGCACTGGAGACTTGGTCTTAGAGACTTAGCTGTTGAAGCACTGCTTAACGCTATGGAAGATGCAGGTGTTGATAAAGTAGATTCACTCTATGTTGGGAACATGATATCAGGTTCATTCGTCGAGCAGGAGAACCTTGGAGCATTAATAGCTGATTGGGCAAGCCTTGGAAATATCCCGGCTGTTAAAGTTGAGGCTGCATGTGCAAGTGGTGGAGCCGCCGTTCAAGAGGGAGTAAAAGCAGTTATGAGTGGTCTTGAGGATGTTGTCGCAGTTGTTGGCGTTGAAAAGATGACTGATGCATGGCCAAGTGATGCTACAAGATATTTGGCCTATGCAGCGGATGCAGAGTGGGAACTTTTCCATGGGGCGAGTTTTGTAGCTTTAAACGCTCTTGCCATGAGGCTTTACATGAAGGAGTACGGCTATACTGAGGAAGACCTAGCACTTTTTGCTGTTAATGCTCATGCAAATGGTGCAAAAAACCCCTATGCCATGTTCAAGAAGAGAATTAAAGTCAAGACTGTCATGAAGAGCCCTTATGTTGCAGATCCACTAAAGCTCTTTGACGCCTCTCCAATAGCAGATGGGGCCGCCGCTGTAATAATAACTACGGAAGAGAAGGCCAAAGAGTTCGTGGACAAGGCAAAGATAGTTGAACTTGCAGGAATGGGAAGGGCAATAGACACGATAAATCTTGCAAACAGAGAAGATCTCTTGATTTTAAAGGCCGCAAAAGTGGCCGCAGAGAGGGCTTACAAAATGGCTGGAATTAGTGTTAATGACATAAACTTCTTTGAGGTTCATGATGCATTCACTATTATGGCTGCACTAAGCTTAGAATCTATAGGAGTAGTTGAGAGAGGAAAGGGTGCAATGCTCGCAAAAGAGGGGCAGATAGCCATAGATGCAGATTATCCAATCCAAACCTTGGGTGGATTGAAAGCAAGAGGACATCCAGTGGGAGCAACTGGTGTATATCAAACAGTAGAGGCAGTATGGCAGCTTAGGGGAGAGGCTCCAAATCAAGTGCCAAATGCTGAGATAGGATTGACACAAAACATAGGTGGAACGGGTTCAAACATAACTGTAAACATATTAAGGAGGGTCTGAAAATGGGGAGGCCAATGCAAGTTTCTAGATATTGGAGACACTTTAAAGAAAAGTATCGCCTCAT
>QMUE01000072.1 GCA_003663535.1 Thermococci archaeon | reverse complement strand
TCACACGATTGGCGTTGCAGAGGACTAGAGCAAAATTTAGAGTTGTTAACTTTGGAGATATAATGTTTCAAGAAGCAGTAAAAGCAGGTTTGGTTTCTCACAGGGATGAAGTGAGGAAATTAAGTTTAAAGGTTCAAAGAGAGTTACAATTGAAAGCTGCCCAGAGAATTCTTGAGATATCTCAAAAAGAACCTGTGTTGCTCGATACGCATGCTACAATTAAGACTCCTTTAGGGTATATGTTAGGTTTTCCAAGAGAGGTAATTGAAGTCATAAATCCGAGGTTTATGGTTATAATAGAAGCTAATCCGAGTGAGATACTGGGTAGACGTTTGAGAGATTTAAAAAGAGATAGAGATGTTGAAACAGAGGATCAAATTCAAAGACACCAAGATTTAAATAGGGCTGCTACAATCAGTTATGCGATGCATTCCAATGCACTTATAAAGATAATTGAGAATCATGAAGACAAAGGTTTAGAAGAAGCTGTTAATGAATTGGTAAAAATACTTGATTTGGCGGTGAATGAAGATGCTTGAGGGAGTTTATTTGGCTTTAGATAAATTATTTGGGCCGTTAGTCATGAATGCTCATCCACTGTGGGTAGTAACACTCTCTGGCGCCATACTTGGTGGATTTTTCACACTAGTAAATCACTTTTTAATTGACCAAGAGAAAATGAAGAAACTCCAAAAGATGAGCAAAGAGTTCCAAAAAGAATGGAAAGAAGCTCAAAAAGCAAAAGATGAAAAGAAACTAAGAAAATTACAGCAAAAGCAAATGGAGTTACTAAAGCTTCAGAATGAGGTAATGAAAAACTCCATGTTTAAACCAATGATTTTCACAATGCCGATATTTTTCATATTCTTTGGCTGGATGAGAAGATGGTATGTTGAAACTGCAATCGTGAAGTCGCCATTTAACTTTTTCCTCTTTGATTGGTTCCATGGGTTTTATCATTCTGCTCTTCCAGCCAACGAACTTGGCTACATTGGCTGGTACATCTTGACTTCAATGATTGTTGGACAAGTTTTAAGGAAGCTCTTGGACTCATATTAGTTAAATTTAAAAACGCTTGACAAAAAAGCTAAGCGAGGTGGAGAGATATGAAGGCAATGCACAGATCAAGATCATGGAGAAGGAAATATGTCAGGACTCCCGGAGGGAGAACTGTAATACACTTTGAGAGAAAAAAGCCAAAGGTAGCACACTGTGCAATGTGTGGAAGGCCCCTTAATGGGGTTCCTAGAGGGAGGCCCAGCGAACTCAGAAAGTTGCCTAAAACAAAGAAAAGGCCGGAAAGGCCAATGCCAAACCTTTGCCCAAGCTGCATGCGCAGGGTTATGAAAGCACAAGCAAGGGCTGCTTTGTAAGGTTAGATTAAATAAAGGGATGTTATATGTCAAGGAAATGCCTAGTAATCACAGTGAGTGGTTTGGCAGGAAGTGGAACAACAACTCTCTGTAGAAACTTATCTAGGTATTATGGATTTAAACACATATATGCAGGTTTAATCTTTCGTCAAATGGCAGAAGAAATGGGGATGACCCTACAACAATTTCAAGAGTATGCAGAAATGCATCCTGAAATCGATAGAGAAGTGGATAGGAGACAAATAGAGGCCGCAAAAGACTGTAATGTTGTTATTGAAGGCCGTTTGGCTGGTTGGATGGTGAAAGAGGCTGATTTAAAGATATGGCTTGAAGCACCAATTCAAGTAAGAGCTCAGCGAGTGGCCAGAAGGGAAGGCATAAGTACTGAAGAGGCATTTATGCAAATTGCCGAGAGGGAAATGCAAAACAGAAAAAGATATTTAAACCTATATGGAATCGATATTAACGACCGTTCAATTTATGATTTAGTGGTTAATACTTCCAAATGGGGTCCTGATGGGGTCTTCACCATCGTGAAGGCCGCCGTCGACCACCTTGCTCCCGGAGGCGACTCGGGGGCAAAGAAAAAATAGGAGGTGGAATGAAATGCCAGCAATTGATATTGGGAGGTTAGCTGTAGTTATTGCCGGAAGGAGAGCCGGACAAAAAGTGGTTGTTGTTGACATAATTGACAAGAACTTTGTCCTCGTTACAGGCGCTGGTTTGAACAAGGTGAAGAGGAGAAGGATGAACATAAAGCACCTTGAACCCCTTCCGGAGAAAGTTAACATCGAAAGAGGTGCCGATGACGAGGCTGTTAAGGCCGCCCTCGAACAAGCTGGAATCAGTCTTGAGTGATTTCGGGGCGTTCTGCCCCTATTCTTATCCGCTTTTAAGCTGATGTTCTTCGAGTTTTGTGGGATTTTGGGGATCATTTTCACGTGGTTGTTTGTGCACTTCCTAAGCCTTTATAAACACAGAAAAAGTACTAACATCGATGGCGCTTATTAGGTGATAAGGATGGCAAAAGGAAAGAGAAATGAGAGAAAGTTGATGCTCCCCGCTGATATCAAGAGAGAGATTATTGTTAAGGATGAAAAAGCCGAGACCAATCCAAAGTGGGGATTTCCTCCAGATAAAAGGCCTATTGAGATGCATATGCAGTTTGGTATTATAAGTCTTGATAAGCCTCCGGGACCCACGAGCCATGAAGTTGTGGCGTGGATAAAAAAGCTTCTTAACCTTCAAAAAGCTGGCCATGGGGGAACTTTAGACCCGAAGGTAACGGGAGTTTTGCCTGTAGCATTGGAAAGGGCCACTAGAATTGTTCAAGCCCTCCTACCTGCAGGTAAGGAGTACGTGGCTCTGATGCACCTCCATGGGGAAGTGGCAGAGGATAAAATAAGGGCAGTTATGAGGGAATTTGAAGGGGAAACAATCCAAAGGCCTCCTTTGAGAAGTGCCGTTAAGAGAAAACTAAGAACAAGAAATGTGTATTATATTGAGGTCCTTGAAGTAGAGGGGAAGGATGTGCTCTTCAGGGTAGGAGTCGAGGCTGGGACCTACATAAGGTCGCTTATCCATCACATTGGATTGGCATTGGGAGTAGGAGCCCACATGGCAGAGTTGAGGAGAACAAGAAGTGGACCGTTCAAAGAGGATGAAACCCTTGTGACGTTACATGACTTGATAGATGCATACTACTTCTGGAAGGAAGATGGTATTGAAGAGTATTTCAGAAAGGCAATTCAGCCAATGGAGAAAGCGATTGAGCATCTTCCGAAGGTGTGGATAAGGGATTCCGCAGTTGCTGCTGTGACTTATGGGGCTGACTTGGCAGTTCCTGGGATAGTAAAGCTCCATAAAGGCATAAAACTTGGCGACCTTGTTGCGGTAATGACCCTTAAGAATGAACTGGTGGCTATAGGCAAAGCAAAGATGAACACTCAGGAGATGTTGACAAGGACGAAGGGAATAGTAGTGGATGTGGAGAAAGTCTTTATGCCGAGGGACTGGTATCCGAAGATGTGGTGAGTTTCTCATTTGCCCACTTAGATTTATAAACCCCTTCTCTAACTTTCGAGCATGAGCCACTACTATTCCCAAGAGCCAAACGTTCCGTTAAAGACCAGAATGATTGAGGTAGTCATTAGAGGAGAGCGTTTTAGATTCATAACCTCCAGTGGTGTCTTCTCCTTTGGAAAGCTTGATAGGGGGACGAAGTTGCTTATAGAGAATATGGTACTTGAAAAAAACTGGCGAGTTTTGGACTTAGGGTGTGGCTACGGGGCGATTGGAATCGTGGCGTCCTGCTTCGTGAATTATGTTGTAATGACCGATATAAACAAAAGGGCTGTAAGCATAGCAAAGAAAAACTTAAAAATCAACAACGTTAAGAATGCCGAGCTAAGATGGGGCCATCTCTATGAACCTGTGAAGGGAGAGAGGTTCCACAGCATAATAACGAATCCTCCAGTGCATGCCGGGAAGGATGTATTGAGGGAAATAGTTATAAATGCACCCTATCATCTCTACGATGGAGGATTACTTCAAATTGTCATTCGCACTAATCAAGGTGCAAAGTATATTAAGGGACTCATGGAGGAGAATTTCAACGAAATAAAAGAAATTGCGAAGGGATCGGGCTTTAGAGTGTATGCCGGGATAGCCTAGTCTGGGATGGCGCGGGCCTTGAGAGCCCGTGGGCGTTTGCCCGCCGGGGTTCAAATCCCCGTCCCGGCGCCAAAATCCTCTTTGAAGGATTGAGGTATGGAGGTGTAATTATAATGGCTGACTTTAGACATATCGTGCGTGTAGCAAATGTTGATATAGACGGGCACAAACAACTTAGATTGGCTCTTACTGGGATTAGAGGGATAGGAGCAAACTTTGCAACAGTAATATGCAGAATTGCCGGTTTAGATCCAAAAATGAAAGCAGGTTATCTTACAGAAGAGCAAGTGAAGGCTATAGAAGCAGTCCTTGAAGATCCTGCGAAACATGGCCTCCCTTCATGGATACTCAATAGACCTAAAGATTACGAACAAGGGAGAGATATGCATCTTACTGGAGCAAAGCTTGTTATGGCATGGCGTGAAGATGTTAACAGACTTAGGAAAATCAGGGCTTACAGGGGCATCAGACATGAACTTGGTTTACCATTGAGAGGGCAAAGAACTAGGTCGAACTTTAGAAGAGGATTAACACTTGGCGTGAGCAGAAGGAAGAAGTGAGGTGGTATAAATGGGAGATCCAAAAAGACAAAGAAAAAGGTATGAAACTCCCTCTCATCCATGGATTAAGGAGAGACTTGATAGGGAGAGGGTATTAGTACAAAAATATGCCCTTAAAAACAAGAAAGAGCTTTGGAAGCATGAAACTCAACTTAAGAACTTTAGGAGAAGAGCTAGACGTTTACTTGCTGCAAGAGGAAAGCAAGCTGAAGTTGAGAGGGCTCAACTTCTTCAAAGATTAGGGAGATTGGGCATGCTTCCAGAAGGAGCACACCTTGATGACGTGCTTTCACTTACAATAGATGACATTCTAGAGAGAAGGCTTCAGACATTGGTATTCAAGAAAGGTCTTGCAAGGACTATTAAGCAAGCAAGGCAGTTGATTGTCCATGGACATATCGAGGTAAATGGACAAATAATCAGATCACCGAGTTATCTTGTACTCAAAGAGGGGGAAGATGGAATAACTTATGCAAGGGCATCACCGTTTGCTAACTCCCAACACCCGGAGAGAATGGTTATTGAAGAGGCTCAAAAGGGTGAGGCACAATGAGTGAAGAGCAACAAACGGTTAACATAAAGAAGAAAGAGAAATGGGGTGTAGCACACATTTACGCCTCTTACAATAACACTATTATTCACATTACAGATCTCACCGGGGCAGAGACTATTTCAAAGTGGAGCGGTGGCATGGTGGTCAAAGCGGATAGAGACGAGTCATCTCCATATGCAGCAATGATTGCAGCTAGGAGAGCAGCTGAAGAAGCTATGGAAAAGGGGATTAATGGCGTCCACATAAAGGTTAGGGCTCCAGGAGGAAGCAGGAGCAAGAACCCAGGCCCTGGTGCTCAGGCTGCAATTAGAGCACTTGCAAGGGCAGGTCTAAGAATTGGTAGAGTAGAAGATGCTACTCCAATACCACACGATGGTACAAGAGCAAAAGGTGGCAGAAGGGGAAGGAGAGTTTGATTTTCTCCTTAAAACTTCTTTTTTGGTGAGAAAAATGCAAATAAAAATTCTTGAAAAAAGAGATGATGCAATCCGATTCATCTTAGAAGGCATGGACATTGCTTTTGCAAATGCTCTTAGGAGAACGATAATAGGGGAAGTGCCAACTTTTGCAATTGATGAAGTGGAATTCTATGAAAATGATTCTGCACTCTTTGATGAGATAATAGCCCATAGATTATCTTTGATCCCTCTAACTACCCCTTTTGATAGATTTGAACTTGAAAGCATGGAGTTAGAGGATTACACTGTGACTTTAAGTTTAGAAGCCGAAGGACCGGCGATAGTTTATTCTGGAGATTTAAAGAGTGATGATCCAGATGTGAAGCCGGTAAATCCAAACATACCTATTGTAAAGCTTGCAGAGGGTCAGAGATTAGTATTTAATGCATATGCAAAACTGGGAAAAGGAAAAGACCATGCTAAATGGCAGCCAGGCTTTGCACACTACAAGTACTTGACAAAGGTTCGTGTAAGTAAAGAAGTTCCCAACTGGGAGAAGATTAAAAAGGCTGCAAAAAAGAAAAAGTTACCTGTTGAAGAAACTGAGAATGAATTGGTAATAACCACTATAAGAAGCTTTTATATTCCGAGGGAGTTTGAACAATACATTGGAGAAAAAATAAAGGAAGAGGTAGTGCCGAATACATTCGTCTTTACGGTGGAAAGTAACGGAGAGCTCCCTGTTGAGGAAATGGTAAGCGTAGCGCTCAAAATTTTAATGAGAAAGAGCGATAAATTTATAAACGAGCTTCATAAATTAGCCGAATAGCGCGGGGGTTGCCGAGCCTGGTCAAAGGCGCGGGATTTAGGGTCCCGTCCCGTAGGGGTTCCGGGGTTCAAATCCCCGCCCCCGCACCATAATGATCACCCCGTCCCTCGATGCGAGAAGTAAAGAAAGGAGGAATGTTCATGAAGAGGACTGGTCCAACTGATATTAATTTGAGAAGACTCATTCGCTATCTAAGGAAGAAGTCAAATGAAGAGAATGTCAAAGTATGGAAGGATATAGCATGGCGGTTAGAAAGGCCAAGAAGACAAAAAGCCGAAGTAAATATAAGCAGGATAAATAGACACACAAAAGAAGGAGATATTATCGTAGTTCCCGGTAGCGTCTTGGGTGCAGGGAACCTGGATCACAAAGTCATTGTAGCTGCATGGAAATTCAGCGAGAAGGCGAAGGAGAAGATAATTCAAGCTGGTGGAGAGGCAATAACAATTGAGGATCTCATTGAGAGAAACCCAAAGGGTAGTGGAGTAATCATAATGGAGTGATGAGCTATGAGGATTATTAATGCTGAAGGATTAATCCTT
>QMUE01000071.1 GCA_003663535.1 Thermococci archaeon | reverse complement strand
GTATATTATGTTGTCGGCCATTGCTAGGAGCTCTTTTGTAACTTCAAAAGCATCACCCTTGAAGTCTAAGTTAAGACCAGATGCGATCACATAAATGCCCTCGTCAGCCAGCTTATTGAGAATTTCAACTATTGACATCGGGAAGAATTGCACTTCATCAATTCCTATGACTTCGAATTCCTCTTTCTTTGTTTTTTGGTATATCATCTTTACTCCTTCTTCTGTGGTTGGGATAACAAAGGCCTCATAGCTTAACCCATTGTGGGCCACGACTTTATCTTCACTGTAGCGGTTGTCTATTGAGGGTTTGAGAAGGGCTGCTTTTCTTTTTGCAAAAATCTGTCTCTCAATTCTTTTAATGAGTTCGCTTGTTTTTCCAGCGAACATTGGACCCGTGATAACTTCTAAGAATCCCTCTGGATGCATGAACTTCACCATTTTCAAGATAACTAAAAGAGAATAAATGGGTTTGGGAGAAAACTCTAGAATAAAAGACAAAAAGAAAAGGAAAAGTTTGTCAAACTGGAGTTACATGACCCCATTTTTCGAGAGCCCTTGCCAGCTCTTTGTGAGTTTTGGCGTACTCATCTAATGAAATCCCCTGTATGATTGCATCCAATGCCTGTCTAACGGCTTTAGCTCCAGCAGCCGGTCCATCTGGGTGTCCCAAAGTCCCTCCGCCTAATTGAAGTACAATATCACTTCCGAGAGCATCTATGACTGGGGGTAGATTTCCTGGGTGAAGTCCACCAGAGCTCGTTGGGAAAGCAGGTTTTATGTGATAGAACTTCTGATCTAAATGGAAAACGTCATTCTCATCTGGTTTATAGTGCTCTTCTCTTAAGATTCTTGCGTTTTGGATTACGTCCCACTTTCCACCTTCGAGCTTTCCAGCTCCGGCAGTTCCAACGTGGAGCTGGTCAAGACCTATAATCCTGTAAAGCTTTGCAAGAACGAACATTGATATTCCATGGTAGGGGTTTCTTGTGAAGGTGGCATGCATGGCCCTATGGGCGTGTAAGGCAATGTCATAGTCTTCCGCTAGATCTCGTATGTACTCCAAGCTGGCCCATCCAACTATTACAACATCGACCATGGCGTGAGGTAGATCATATTCGGCTAAAATCTCCATTCGATTTTCTATTTCCCTTATATCGGCGGTTATATTGGCAAACCATGTTTTCTTTTCGCCTGTTTCAGCCTCCACTTTGTCAATGACTTTTGCCATGATGTTGGCTCTCTCTTCAAAGCGGTTGTACCATGGCCCTGTCAAATTCTCATCGTCTTTTATGTAGTCAGCTCCTGCTGAAAGGAGTTCATAAGAAAGCTTTTCCAATTCTTCTGGGGAATATCCAACTTTTGGCTTAGGAACCACACCATAAATGGGCCTGTCTTTGATTTTGAGAGTTTCTCTTACACCTTTGATCCCTTTGTTGGGCCCGCTAAAATCTCTGAGTACTATTTCGGGTAGGTAAAGATCTTCAAGCCTTAGTCCTTTCACTCTCTTCATTCCAAAAACGTTACCGGCTATTGATGCAAGCAAGCCGGGGAGATTCCACTCTTCAAAAGCGTGTGCAGGATAGGCTATTCTTACTATCCAGCTCCCATCTTCCATATCATGGAAGTAATAGGCTTTAGCTGAAAGATCGCTCCACCTTTCTTCTTCATACCATTGGTAAAGAGTGGTCCATGTCCCAGTGGAACTTTCGGCTGCTACAGCACCGGCGGCTTGTTCTATGGTGTAGCCCTCTGTAGGGGTTATTCTGAAAACTGCTATTATATCTCTCTTAAAATTTGGCTCATAGTTCTTATCAACATAGTAGTCATATATCTTATCAAACTTTTCTGGCATTTTTACCACCTCATCATTTGAAATAAAATTAACGGGAGAGAATATAACCATTGCGGGGCAAATATGTGGAAAGGTGGGATTCTTTCATTTGATTTTAAAGGACAAATTGGTTTGCTGTTGGCCTTAATAAAAATAAAATCTTTATTTGCTCAATATAAAGCAAATCACCAACTATGAGGATTCCTCTATTTCCAAAGTGTAGGGACTATACATTATAAAATTTCTCACTCTCTTCAACAACTGGTGAGATGTTTTAGTCATCCCCAAATGTATGTTAGCTAGCAGATTATTTGCCTAAAATAGCCTCTTTTCCGAAAGGTTTATATATAACTTCTTTCATAAAATAAAATGCAAATACCAATTTAGACAACTTTAGGAGGTGTTGGGTATGGCTGAGTTGCCAATTGCCCCAATTGATAGGTTAGTTAGAAAGGCTGGTGCACCAAGAGTTAGTGAGGAAGCTGCCAAGGTTCTTGCTGAACACCTTGAGGATAAGGCTATGGAAATAGCCAAGAAAGCTGTTGACCTTGCAAAGCACGCCGGCAGAAAGACCGTCAAAGCAGAGGACATCAAACTTGCTATCAAGGCTTGATGGCCTTTTCTTTCTTTTGTCTTTTCTATTAGGGATATTTCCATTGTGTTTCCCATGGTTTGAATATTCTGAAATTGAATTTTCCTTCTGTAATCTCTCCTACAACAAAAGTGGGGTCGCTCATCCTTGGAACAGTTGGAGAACCGGGGTTGAAAAGTATCACTTCTTTTCCCATATATTCATATTTATTATAAAAGAACCGATGGGTATGTCCAAAGATAAGGATGTCCACTCCCATTTCTAGGGCTTTGTACTTTAATATTTGTTCATCCAAACTCAAAAACTGGTGGCCATGTATAAGGCCTATTTTGAGATTGTTAATCTCTAAAATCTTTTCTTCCGGTAGAGTGGTTTGATCAAGGTTACCTTTTACTGCTATAGTTGGAGAAATCTCTGCAAGGCGCTCTAAGACTTCGGGAGCAGTAAGATCTCCTGTATGTAGGATTAGATCCACTTTCTCACTTTTAAAAACATTAAAAATTAAATCAGGCAAATAGGAAGTTTTGTCTGGATAGTGAGTATCACCCAATATTCCGAGCTTCACATTTTTCCCCAATATTTCACGTAGGTATTCGTATATTAAGTTTATCCACAAGCTCTTTGTATCTGTTTCTCACAGTAACCTCGGTTACCCTTGCGACTTCAGCAACTTCTCTTTGGGTCATTTTCTCTCCTTCAAGAAGGCTGGCAATATATATTGCAGCTGCAGCTATGCCAGTAGGCCCTTTTCCACTAGTAAGGCCCATTTTGATTGCTTGATTTACTATCCTCATTGCTCGTCTCTTGGTCTTTTCTGTCACACCAAGCTGGTCACCAAATCTTACAACATAATCCACAGGATTCGTAGGTCTAAGTTTGAGGTTTAGTTCTCTAACGAGATATCGATAACTTCTGCCAATTTCTTTTTTATCTACTTTTGAAAAATCTTCTATTTCGTCAAGAGTTCTTGGAGCATTGGCTATTCTGCATGCAGCATACAAGCATGCTGAAACCATGCCCTCTATCGATCTACCCCTTACTAGTCTGTTAATGACCGCTTTCCTATAAAGAAGAGCAGCAATTTCCCTTATATTTCTAGGAAGTCCTATTTGGGAGCCCATTCTATCTAATTCACTTAAAGCAAAAGCTAGGTTCCTGTCTATGGCATCACTTATTCTCATTCTTCTCTGCCACATTCTCAATCGATACATTTTGGCTCTAGTACTTCCTGAGATATCATTCCCATGGATGTCCCTGTTTCTCCAGTCTATATCCGTTGAAAGTCCTTTGTCATGGAGCATTACAGTTTCAGGTGCCCCTACTCTAGAACGCTTTTCCCTTTGCCCTGGTTCAAAGGCCCTCCATTCAGGCCCAAGATCCATTATCTCCTCGTCTAACACATAACCACATTGGGAACAAACAATTTCTGCCCTGCTGGGGTCATAAATTAAATTTTCCGAACCACAAACTGGACATCTTTTAATACTACCTAATTGAGTCAAAAATTCTCACCCCCTCTTTTGGGGGGCAGGGCGACGTTTAGCGCCTTTCTTTATTTTTTTGGACTTTTTAGAGGCAGAAGAGGGTTTTTTATTTCTCCTTTTATCAATATAGAGAACTTCTCCAATATATTTTTCCGGATTCTTGATACGTGGCTTTATGGCCACATATGGAGATTTAACCGGACCGAAAACATCTTTGACTATCCCAATAACCTGAAGGTTCTTATCTATCACCCGGTCATTCAATGCCGGTATGAATGTTGAACGAAGGATTAAGAACCCCTGCTTTGCATAAGTAGAAACTTTGCCCAAACGTCTCATAGCCCCACCCCAATCGAAAACCTTTTAAATATATTTGCTTATTTCCTTTTAAACTTTTCTACTAACCACTATAGATAGTAAAATCTCCGGGAAAACTTTTTAAGTATTAGGTACTTTTCCTGTAGATTTTTATAGTATGATGAAGGAACATATTGGAGACCATGCACATTAAAGAGATAACTTTTTAAAAGATATGGATTTTAAATACCAATAGTTTCTAAAAGTCTTGTAAGGGGGTGAGACAATGCCATTGATCGAGGAGGTTGCAGCCCACAGATTTGAAAGAGTAGGAAGCCATTCTCACATACGTGGACTTGGTTTGGATGAAAATGGGAAAGCAAAGTTTGTAGCGGATGGCATGGCTGGACAAACAAAAGCTAGAGAGGCTGCAGGAATTGCAGTCAAGCTCATAAAGAAGGGAAAGTTAGCGGGTAAGGGAATTTTACTGGTGGGCCCAACAGGTAGTGGGAAAACTGCAATTGCAATGGGAATTGCAAAGGAACTTGGGGAGGATGTTCCATTTGTTCAAATTTCGGGAAGTGAAATCTACTCTGCGGAGATTAAGAAAACAGAGTTTCTAAAACAAGCTTTGAGGAGAGCAATCGGTGTTAGAATAAGTGAAGAAAGGCGAGTTTATGAAGGGAAAGTAGAGAGGATTCAAATTAATAAGACCAAGCATCCCTTCAACCCCTATGTAGAAGTTCCCGAATCTGTAACAATAACGCTCAAGACAAAAGATGATGAAAAGACTATTAGGGCAGGTAGAGAAATAGCGTACCAGCTTTTGGAGATGGGAATTGAAGAGGGAGATGTGGTCCACCTTGATGCTGAAACTGGAAGGGTCTCAAAATTGGGAACAACGAAGGGGGGAGAGGGTTTATTCTTTAAGAAAGTTGTAGAAATGCCCAGTGGTCCAGTTCTCAAGATAAAAGAATTCACTTACACTGTTAGTCTATATGATTTAGACGTGGTAAATAGCCGTGCAGGGGGAATATTTAGTGTATTCTTTGGTGGGGGACTGGAGATAACAGATGAAATAAGGGAAAAAGTTGATGAAACTGTAAAGCAATGGGTAGAAGAAGGCAAGGCTGTACTTGTCCCAGGAGTTCTCTTTATAGATGAATGCCATATGCTCGACATTGAGGCTTTTTCATTCCTAGCTAGGGCGATGGAGAATGAATTGTCCCCTATTCTAATATTGGCAACTAACAGAGGAATAACAAAAATAAGGGGAACAGACTTAGAGGCTCCGCATGGAATCCCAATAGATATGCTGGATAGACTACTAATAATAAACACGGAACCATATAAAAGAGAAGAGATCAAGGAAATTGTAAAAATAAGAGCCATAGAGGAGGAAATAGAGATTTCAGAAGATGCAATAGAGTATATTGCTGAATTGGGAGAAAAAACAAGTTTAAGATATGCGGTTCAACTCTTGGCTCCGGCCAGTGTCTTAGCTACTGGTGAGGAAGTCAAGAGAGAACATATAGAGAAAGCAGAGGGTTATTTCTCAGACATAAAAAGAAGCACTGAATATGTCAGAAAACTCGAAGGAATGCTTCAGTGACCCTTCTTTATATTTAACTCTTTTTGAAGTCTAAACCCTTTTAAAGGCCCCTTCGATTTTAATCATAAATCTGCTCAACAAAGCATATATACTCTTTCTCTAATCTACAGAATGCATTTCCACTGGATCAACTGCTTCCGATGGAAATCTTTTTAAAAGATGTTAAAATTATAAAGATAAAATGTGCGATAGGGATTATAACTATGTATAAAATGTGCTATAATAATCATGCAAACAATAAAAATAGGTCAAATTGATAAATACCAATAGATTTCCAATGGAGGGACGAAAATGCTGCAAGAGGGACAAACCGATCTTAATTCACTTTTTGAAAAGTACATGAATAATGAGAGAATATTCAAGAACAAAGATGTATTGAGACATAGTTATACTCCTAAAGAGCTCCCGCACAGACGAGAACAAATAGAGACCCTTGTGCATATTCTAGTTCCGGTTTTAAGGGGAGAAACCCCCTCCAACATCTTTGTATATGGCAAGACGGGAACTGGAAAGACGGTTACTGTGAGGTATGTAACGGAGGATTTGATAAAAATCTCTCAAAAATACAACATACCTGTGGATGTCATTTATCTCAACTGTGAGATAATAGACACTCAGTATAGAGTGCTGGCCAATATAGTCAATTATTTTAGAGAAGAAAGCGGGGTAGAAGTCCCACTTGTTGGGTGGCCCACTGATGAGGTTTATACACAGCTAAAGAAAGTTGTGGATATGAAAGAACGCTTTTTGATAATAGTTCTGGACGAAATAGATAAGCTTGTTAAGAAAAGTGGCGACGATGTCCTTTACAGTCTTACAAGAATAAATACGGAACTTAAAAACGCGAAGGTAAGCATTATAGGAATATCCAACGACCTGCGATTTAAGGAATATCTGGATCCAAGAGTGTTGTCAAGTTTAAGTGAGGAAGAGGTAGTGTTCCCACCTTACGATGCCAACCAGCTGAGAGATATCTTGATGCAGAGGGCCCAAGAGGCCTTTTATGACGGAGTTCTAGATGATGCTGTCGTTCCACTTTGTTCAGCTTTGGCTGCCAGAGAGCATGGAGATGCAAGAAGGGCTCTTGATCTCCTCAGAGTCAGTGGAGAGATAGCAGAGAGAGAAATGTCTCCCAAAG
>QMUE01000070.1 GCA_003663535.1 Thermococci archaeon | reverse complement strand
TATATAATTAATAACTCTGCAATATTAGTGGGAGTTACTGGTTCTCAACATGCTCCCTGGATTGGAGAATACTTTATCATAAAACTAAACAAAGAAGGTAATGTTATCTGGGGGCGTGAAATCTTGCCAAGAGGTCTCCCAGAAGAGATAAGCACTAATATTTTCTGGTCACTTAAGATAAATGACATAGATTGTAATTCAGATGGGAAGTGTCTTATTGGTGGTAATTTTATAACCCTACTCCTCGATGAAAATGGAAATCTCTTATGGGCAAAAAGCTTTTCAAGTAATGGCGTTGCATTAACTGATTCTCTAGCTGTATCAGCTAAGAATGTGCTTCTTGCATTTCCAATAAACGGTTCTGACACCATTGGAATAGAAGCTCAGGCTACCTTTTCAGCAGTATCTCCTAAACTCCCCTCAACAAAATTTAAGTTACAGAATTCTTCAATTACTGTAGAAAACGCTTCCATTAGTTTTGTCCCATTAATAGTTCATGGGGAACCCCTGTATTACAATCAAAATTGTTCAAATGTGCAGCCCTCTACTTTCAGTTCTACGAATGATAAGGATTCACAGATATCTCCTCAAGAACCTACGTTGAACGCAAAAGAGAACCCTCTGGAGTTATACTTCGGAGGGGTGGCTTTGGCAACAATAGTATTTCTCTTATACTGGCGAAAGAAAAAATAATACACTTTACTATTTTCTAAACATCTCAATTATTATTGTTTTTTCTTATATTGTTTTGGAGTAACTTTTATATATTTTGAGTGCGAATTATTGGTGGGTAAGACGAATGAGGACAACTTACGTGTGTTTTTTAATTCTTTTCCTTGCGATCGGGGTAGGAGTACTTAACACTCTCGTGCCTTTAAGGGAACTGAATTACCTAACACTGCTCATTCTCATATCGCTCCTTTTCCTCCGCACAATACTTCCAAAGAGATTTGAAAACAGGATTATAACCTTCTTATGGCACTTTGCAATAATATTCACAATAGGCTCCCTCATTTACCCGTACAATAAGCACCTTGCGTACTCTTACTTTGCTGGCGCGGGCGTAGCTGCAACATTCTACGCTTTCACTGACAAGCTGCTTTATTATTATGGGCCTCAAATAACGCACTTCTGGGTTGGCCTTGCGGTGGGTTTCGTGCTTTCACTTACGGTCTTCAGGGATGAGGTTCGGAGGAACACTGGATTATTCCTCCTTCTTACATTGGGGTTTAGCTTTGCAACACTCCTCATTGGAAAGCTCATTAACTACAAGCCATTCTCTGAAAGATTGGGGGGTGTAAGATGAGAAAGTCCGATATTTCCTTAATTTTTGTTTCTGTTTTTGTCATTCTTTTGGGGATAGCAGGGTTTTTAATTGGACATGTTAAGTACTCATTCTACATGCTCTACCTAATGCTCTTCTTGATTACGCTATCTGCAATCGTAAGGAGGAACATGTCCATCAGCACGGTTGGAGTCCTCTTGAGCATTCCTTTAACGTATTTGGCAGTTGAAAACGTCAAAAAGCTTCCTGCATCATCGTTGCTTTTAGTAGCATTTGAACTTAGCTTAATTGGCATGTACCTCAAAATGGTTTGGAAGATAAGATGGAAGAAAACTCAATATGTCAACCAGTAGCTCTGTAGGGAGATTTAAATGTCCACATTACTTCAAGAACTTTGGTTCTCAGAATGTTGCTTTCCCTTTTCCTTAGTGAAATCAAGATAACTGAAAAGCCAAACTTTATCACCATTAATAATAACTCACCAAAAACCTCAAAATAAAAGTAAATTTTATATACTTTTAGTGTCTATTATTTGATGAGTGTTCCTGTTTGGGGAGGGGGCGAATGAGGAGAAAGGCATTGCTAAGCATGTTTGTGGGTTTGCTTTTGGTTGGAGCGTACGCAGCTTATGCGGTGAGCCAGCCCAAACTCCCAGAAGTTAAAGGGTGCGTGAATCCTTTTAGAGAAGTTAAGCCCTTAGAAAGAAAAGTCGAGAACTGGTCTTTGGTGCATGTTTTTGCAAAAGTTCTGGCAAGCAAGGACATTAGGGGTTTAGCTAAACCATGGGAGATTGATTATAAGAACGTGAAGGTTGTAAAGCATACTGTGGAATACAACGGTGAAAAGATTGAAATGTTTGCAATGGCTTTGCCCCTTAAGGATAGCAAGCACCTGATAGCTTACTATGAATTCTCAAAACCGGTACAAGGAGTTAAAACAAGAAGCTACCTGTTAGAATTCACAATTTCAGATGACAACAAAAGAATAACGACTAAAGCCATAGGTACAAATGGAGAAGTAACATCTTCAAGCAGTTGTGAATATGAATGTTATAGTGATGCGGATTGTGTCTTCCTTTGCATGTCCTATTGCTGTAGTAGAGATTATAACATACCCTGTATGATAGCATCTTGTCTAGCATGTGCATGGTCAGGCAACCTAGTACTTTTCCTTGCATGCGTTATGACTGTATGTCCTTGGGCCTATGAAGGGTGCAATGAGTGTATCCAATATGGAACATATTGTATGGATACAGCACCGTAATTGGAGGGAGCTGTGTTGCTAAAGAATCCGCTAATTAAAGGCTTCATTGCATCACTTTTTGTCATTATTTCTATTTTTGTTCTCCTTATCACGGGACGAGCAGATACAAAAGATGCGGTAAGTGCATTGACGTGCTATATTCTCGCTTCTGTTGCATCAATTACCTTTTACGTCTTTGCCAGTAAGCACAGTAAGCTAGCATTTCTTCCCGAGCATATTAAGGGCATTATTTCAGCAGCTTTGGCAATAGGCGTTTTCTCCATCACTGGAGCCATTATGTTTGGTTATAGAGCTTGGGCTTTTCCATTATTGCCCATATTGTTAGTTTACGTCGCAGTGTTTATTATAGCCAGTTACGAGGATATAAAGGGATAGTTTGAATTCAATTGGGGTGGTGTGAGTACTGCCCAAAGATAGAAAAATTTATTTCGTTTTTCTAATTTCTCTAATTCTCACGGGCTTAGCTGTATTCGATGGGACGCCTCTCTTTGTAGCCTTAGCAACAATTATGTTTCCTATTATTGCCGGTTATGGACTTATTGTTAAGTTTAAAATTTTCCCAGGAGTGATATTTGCGACAATTCTGTGGGCGTTATCTATCTTTGTGAGGGACTTGTTGACTGGCTCACTAACTTTTGAGACAATAAAACAGTGGGCGTGAAGTTATCAACACTCCTTATATTTGTGGTAGTGTATCTTTTTGATAAGATACGAAGAGGTGAGAGAAAATTAGCGGGGCAATAAAAAATGTTCCCCAAGATACCTCCGAAGACAGCAGTCCTCAGCATGCCCTTTCTCCTTTCTGCTCTTGCTTGTTATGGGACCACAAACTCCACCAATATGGAGCTTTTGCTTCTTGGGGCGGTAGCTGTATGGATTCCAACTATCAGTGAAAGTCTCTCACGGAAATTACTCCCCAACTACAAACGAAAAGCTTCCGGACTTTTTACGTTGCTTCTTCTTTTCATGTTAATAGCCTTTTACAATTACACGCATGGGAATTCGCTAAACGTATTGGTTTGGCGAATTATCGCCGCTGTAGTGTTCATTATGTGGATTTTCATCAGCAGGTAAACGTTCTGTTTAGAGTGGCGTGCAATCCTGCAAAAATGCTAAACAAAAAGGAAATTAAGTCCCGTGTTCCCAGCTCTCCAAGTATTGCTTTTGCTCTTCAGTTAGCTTTTCAATCTCGATGCCCAGGGATTTGAGCTTAATCTTGGCTACCATCTCATCAATTTCCCTCGGCAAAACATAGACTTTAGGCTCAAGCTTCTCGTGGTTGTTCTTGATGTACTCCGCTGCTTTGGCCTGTAAGGCAAAGCTCATGTCCATGATCTCAGCTGGGTGTCCATCAGCGGCTGCTAAATTCACTAACCTTCCTTCCGCAAGGAGATACAATCTTCTTCCGTCTTTGAGCTTGTATTCCGTAATATTGGGTCTGGGATTGTTTATCTCTACAGATAAAGCCTCAAGGTCGGGCTTACTGATTTCCACGTCAAAATGCCCGGCATTTGCCATGATCACCCCATCTTTCATGACCTCGAAGTGTTCTCTACGGATGCAGTTTATGTTTCCGGTTGAAGTGACAAAGATGTCTCCTACTTTCGCTGCTTCCCTCATCGGCATAACCAAGAATCCATCCATCCTTGCCTCTAAGGCCCTAATTGGATCAGTTTCAACAACAATTACTGTGGCTCCAAGACCTTTAGCTCTCATGGCTATTCCTCTTCCACACCAGCCATAGCCAACTACAACGACGTTTTTACCAGCTATAAGAAGGTTTGTGCTCCTGATTATTCCGTCCCACGTTGATTGGCCCGTTCCATAACGGTTGTCGAAGAGGTATTTTGTGTAACTGTCATTTACCGCTATGATTGGGAATCTAAGCACTCCATCCTTTTCCATCGCCCTTAAGCGGAGAACTCCAGTTGTTGTTTCCTCGCTTGCTCCCCAGATGTTGTCAATGAGTTCTTGCCTCTCTCTGTGGACAACACTTATCATGTCTGCTCCATCATCTATGATAATGTTCGGCTTTATATCAAGGGCTTTGTGCATGAATTCATAGTATTCTTCCCTGCTTTCGCCCCTTATGGCATAAACTTTTACTCCGTTTTTGGCTAAAGCGGCAACAACATCATCCTGGGTACTTAGGGGGTTGCTTGCTGTTGTGGAAACTTCTGCTCCGGCAGCTTTGAGCGTTAAAAGTAAAAACGCAGTTTTCATTTCAAGATGGAGGGTCGCAGCAATTCTTACACCTCTAAAGGGCTTTTCCTTTTCAAATTCTTTTCTTATGTTCTGGAGAACAGGCATAAAACGAGAGACCCAATCTATTTTCTTCTCTCCCTCAGGTGCCAGATTAATATCCTTTACGCAGTAATCCTTCGTGCAGTTCATACCATCACCGCTTAAGGATGGAATTAAAAGGTTAAAAATGTGAGCGTCCTATTGAAGGTGGTGAAAGATAATGATAATAGATCTAACTATGGAACTTAGTGAGAAAACTCCTGTTTATCTTGGTGATCCCAAAATAGAAATAAAAGAATGGACTGATGTTGAAAAGGATGGATATCAAATGAATACTCTCTTTCTTGGAGAGCACAGTGGAACTCATGTCGATGCGCCGGCACATTTTATTCCCCATGGGAAAACAATAGATGAAATGCCGCTGGAGAAGTTTATTGGAAAGGGCATAGTGATAGATGTATCTCACTTGGATAGGAATATAGAACCCAGCGAAATGCTAAGAGTAGCTGAGATAGTGCTTTTCTATACTGGAGGGAAGGCTATTTATCTCAGCGAAGAAGGAGCCAGATATTTAATTGACCTTGCGGTTAAGGCTGTAGGGATTGATAATCCCACTATAGGAGACTTTAAAACACACAAAATATTGCTTTCCAATGAGGTTCCAATTTTTGAGAACCTTACGAATCTTGAAAACCTCATTGGAAATGAATTTACTTTCTTTGCGGTTCCACTAAAAATCAAAAATGGCTCGGGCAGTCCAGTTAGGGCTTTTGCAATAATAAAAGAAAAGTAGGAATTACTCCTCCCTAAATGCCCCGTACTTCTTGGGATCGTAGAATGGTGGAGCTACTGTTAAGGCCTTCTTCTTTTGTCCTCTTACTTCAATCTCGATCTCTACTTCGGGTTTAGCGTATTCTGGTTTGACAAATGCTACCCCTATTCCAATGCCCAATAGAGGCGAGAGGGTTCCACTTGTGACTTCACCGATTTCCTTGCCATCAGCATAAACTTTGTAACCTGCTCTTGGTATCCCCCTGTCAACCATTTTGAAGTGCACCATCTTGCTTGGAAGGCCTCTCTCCTTTTGCTTGAGCAGTGCATCTTTACCTACGAACTCTTTATCCCAGAAGATGGCGAATTCAAGATTAGCTTGGATAGGAGTAACTTCATCAATGTCAGTGCTCAAGAGTTGGAGCTCCTTTGTTTCATTGCCATAGAGAGTGTATCCAGCTTCAAGTCTTAGGGTGTCTCTTGCTCCCAATCCGGCGGGCTTTATACCGTATTTTTGTCCGGCTTCAAGGATCTTTTCCCACACGTAGAGGGCTTTCTCGGGCTTTCCGCGCTTGCTTTCATCGGGATGATATGGATTTACATCTTCGAAGTAAACCTCAAAGCCGTTCTCTCCAGTGTAACCACTTCTTGAGAGAATCATTTTTATGCCCTCAAGCTCGACTTCTTTGGCTTGGAACCACCAGAGCTGGTTGATGTCAATTCCAAAGAGCTCCATGGCTAGATCTTTGGCCTTAAGCCCTTGGATTGAGAACATAACATAATCGTAAGTTTTGTTCTCTATTTCCAAGTCAAGCTCGGTATACTGTTCAATTGCCCTTTTTATGCTCACAAACCATGCATAGAGTTTTTCAAAAGCATCGCTGTCACATACCATCATATATGTATCGTTGCCCATATTAAACACAAGGGTCTCGTCTTTAACGGCCCCTCTTTCATTAAGAACAAGGCTGTAGGTACCACTTATTGCTGGTGGTTTTGAGATATCGTTTGTTGTGACATACTGGAGAAACTTGAGGGCATCTTTTCCTTTAAAGAATATTTCCCCCATATGGGAAACATCAAAAATCCCTACACCATTTCTAACGGCCAAGTGTTCTTCTTTTATGCTTGAATACCAAATTGGCATTTCCCACCCTGCGAATTCCTCCACTTTCTTTGCATGCTCTTTATGCCAGTCAAAAATGTGTACCCTCTTCATAGTACCACCACAGTAAAATATATCATTCTAAATATAATGTTTTCTTTCCTAAAGACCTAAATACTCTAAGGCACATATATATTTGGTGATCCCATGTTTGAAAAGGTGTTGTTTCCAACGGACTTCTCTGAAGTGTCTATGCATGCCCTTAGGGAGTGTATCCCCCAGCTGTTTGGAGTAGGAGCTAAGAAATT
>QMUE01000069.1 GCA_003663535.1 Thermococci archaeon | reverse complement strand
GTTGTGATAGGGGGCTTTCTAACTGCCATCGTAATCACCTCACAAAATCTCCTTCCTCAATCCTATCCAGTTGACTTCTTCAACTTTCTCTCCCTCAAGTGCCTTCTTTGAAATCTCGACGACATCTTCAAGGTTTTCAAAGGTCACATCTCTTCCTCCAAGGCCAATGATAAAGTCAAGCAATATTGGCTTCTCTTTCTCATTTACAAGAACTCTACCTGCATCTGCAAATACTGCCCCACCAATTCCAAAGCTTATGTCCTTCTCAAGAATTGCCAAGACCTTTGCTTTCTTTGCTAATGCCCTGAACTCCTCAACTGGGAATGGTCTGTAAACAGTCATCTTTGCTGCACCGATCTTTACTCCCTCTTCTCTCTTCTTATCGACGAAGTCCTTGAGTGTTCCAGCAAGTGAACCCATTGTGAGGAGAATTACCTCAGCATCATCAGTCTTGTATTCCTCAATCATGTGGTATCTTCTTCCGAACTTCTTCTCAAACTCGTCAAATGCCTCTGCAATTACTTGTCTCGCGTTCTCCATAGCTTCCCAAACGGTGTACCTTGCTTCCATGTAGTGAGCTGGGAACCCAAGAGCACCTTGAGTAATTGGCTTAACTGGATCGAGATAAGCATGTTTTGGTACATATTCCCCAAGGAACTCATCAACTACCTCTTGATCTGGTATTTCGACTGGTTCAACTGTGTGGGTCAATATGAACGCGTCAAATCCAACCATAGCTGGAAGCAAAACGCGTTCATCTTCTGCAACTTTAAAAGCTATCAATATCAAATCTAGTGCTTCTTGGTTGTTTTCAGCGTAGAACTGCATCCATCCAGTGTCTCTCTCACTTATTGAGTCCTGCCAGTCGTTCCAAATATTAATCGGAGCACTCAATGATCTGTTACCAATCGCTATGACAATTGGAAGCCTCATTCCAGCTGCAATGAAAAGGACCTCATGCATTAAGGCCAAACCTTGGGAAGCTGTTGCTGTAAAAGCTCTCACACCAGCAGCACTTGCACCAACACATGCAGAAATTGCTGAATGCTCACTTTCAACTTTTATAAACTCGGCATCCATCTCCCCATCAGCGATAAATTCACTAATCTTCTCAGGAACGAGAGTTGATGGTGTAATAGGAAATGCAGCTACAACCTTAGGCTTTGCAAGTTTTGCTGCCCACGCAGCGGCTTCATTACATTTCATAACCTTTCTCATTGACATTTATACCACCTCATTTGGTTTCTCTAACCATTTCAATTGCCTTGGTTGGACATTCATTTGCACAAATTCCACAACCCTTACAGTAGTCGTAATCAAAAACCGGATAACTCTCTTCATCCAAATATATAGCAGGTTCTGGACAGAGTGTGTAGCACATGAAACATCTAATACACTTGTCTTTGTCAAACTTGGGCATAAAAACTCTCCATCCGCCTGTCTTGTTAACAACGCTGCTTCCAGGGATGTAGACTATTGCACCCGGTGTCATCTTTTCACCATATTCCTTTTGGACTTTCTCAATATCAGCTTTGAATGGACTTTCCGCCATACATACCACCTCAAATGACTTACACTCTATTTTCCCCAAATCTTTTATAAAAATTTAAAAATCAGCCGAAGATCTCGGCCTTCTTCTTAAGCTCTTCCCATTCCTTGAGCACCCATTCTTGGAGTATTTCCATGTCTTCCTTTGTCATGTACTTAAATCTTCCCTGGAGCTTGAGGTACTCTTCAAGAGGCTTTGGCTCCTTCTTGGGCGAGGGCATGTTTAGCTTGTATTTTCCGTTTTCGTATTCGAAGAGTGGGAAGTATGCTGTCTGGACTGCTAAGCGAGCAAGCTCAATGGTTTTGTCCGTTGGGCTTCTCCATCCCGTTGGACAGGGTGCAAAGAGCTGAATGAATGAAGGCCCTTTAATTGCCTTGGCCTTTTTGAGCTTCCTCATAAAGTCTTCTGGGTATGCAACGCTAGCAGTTGCGGCATAAGCTGGCTTGTGGGCTATAACTATGTCAATAACCTTCTTCTTTGGCTTTCTCTCAAGGAAGCGCTTCTTTCCACCAGGGGTATTGGTTGTCCATGCTCCGTATGGTGTTGATGAAGACCTCTGAATACCAGTGTTCATGTAAGCCTCATTATCATACATGATGTACAATCCATCGTGGCCCCTTTCAAGGAACCCACTTAATGCCTGGAGACCAATATCCGCTGTACCACCATCTCCGGCCCATCCAACGACCATTACACCATCTTCGCCCTTAACTTTGTATCCTTTTGCTTTCAGAGCAGCTTCAATTCCCCCTATTACTGCACCTGTGGTTTCAAAAGCTGTGTGGAACAGGGGAGCGTTGAAAGCGGAGTAAGGCCATGGGCCAGCTATGATTGTCGAACAACAGGCTGGAATTGTAAATATTGTCTTATTTCCATATACCTTAAGAACGTATCTCAATCCCAGAGCTGCACCGCATCCTTGACAAGCTGTGTGTCCAGCATAAAAGTGCTCCTCAGCAGGAAGTGTTAACCTCTTTTTCACATCAGCAGGAAGTTCCATCGTTTTCACCTCTTCAAATGGTACCAGTCAATTTCTTTATCAAGCTCACCCTTTTCAATTATCTTTTTCATGTTGTTAGCAATTTTTCTCACATCGTTTACTGTTAAGTCTCTTCCCCCAAGACCAACGATGTAGTTTTTCATTATTGGCTTTGCATCAGTGTTGTAGAGAATACCTTTAGCTTCGTTGAAGAGAATTCCCTCCTGTCCGAATGAGAAGTTCCTATCAAGCACTGCGATTCCTTGTACACTCTTGGCTAGTTCATAAAGCTCTTCTCTTGGGAATGGCCTGAACCATCTTACTTTTGCAGCACCAACTTTGTACCCTTCACTTCTAAGAATATCAACAGCCTCTTTTACTGTACCCATAAGTGAACCCATTCCCATGAAGACTATATCAGCGTCGTCAGTCTTGTAGAGTTCTATCATTTGACTGTAATCTCTTCCAAATTTCTCTCCAAATTCTTTGCCTACTTCCTTGATGATTTTCTTGGCCTCTTCCATGGCTTTTGCAATTTTATACCTAAATTCATAATAGTCAGCAGGCGTCCCTAATGCACCAATGGAGAATGGGTTATCAAAGTCTGTCAATGAATACAGTGGCTTTCTTGGTGGAAGGAACTCATCTACTTCTTCCTGCTCTAGCATGTCAACTACATCATAAGTGTGACTAAGGATAAAAGCACTTTCAATAATCATCACTGGAAGATTAACCTTCTCATGTTCGCCAATTTTGAATGCCATTAAAACACCATCATATACTTCCTGATTATTTTCAGCGTAGAATTGAAGCCATCCAGTATCTCTTTGAGCTAGAGAATCAGTCTGGTCATCCCAAACGCTCCATGGTGGTGCCATTGCCCTGTTAACGTCAACCATAACTACGGGAAGTCTTGCTCCAGCGGCCCAGTGAAGCATCTCGTGCATTAAAGCGAGACCTTGGGCTGATGTAGCTGTGAAAGTCCTTGCTCCAGTTGCTGATGCACCTATACAAGCAGCCATTGCAGAGTGCTCACTCTCAACTGGCACATATTCAAGATTCTCAACTTCTCCATTAGCTATAAACTCAGCTATCTTCTCAATAATTGAAGTTTGAGGTGTAATGGGATAAGCGGCTACAACCTCAACTCTCGCATGTTTGGTAGCATAAGCAGCCGCATAATTACCACTTATAACTTTCTTGGGCATTGTATCACCTCACTTTTCTTCTCTTACCATGGTTATTGCCTTAGTTGGGCATTCATTTGCACAAACGCCACAGCCTTTACAATAGTCGTAGTCTACTGCAATGTATCCATCTTCCTTAATGTAGATTGCTGGCTCTGGACAGAACTTCCAGCAAATATAGCACTTTATACATTTGCTTTCATCTACAACTGGCATGAAATTTCTCCAGTCTCCAGTGAAATTTGAAAGTGTAGTTCCAAGTGTTATTGGCACTTCTGGATATCCATCAATAGATTTAAACATGATTTTTTTTGCATTTGCCTTCTTCTCCCTGAATAGAGTATTCAAGATAATTCACCCCTTAAATGGATTTTAAAGGAAGGAAAAATTAAAGTTCATAAACAACAGTCTTTTCGAAAGCTTCTCTTGCAGCCTTAGCGTTCTTTTCTCCAAGTTCTCCAGAGAATGTCTCTTTGATAGCTTCCTCTACACTTTCAATCTTAACAATTCCTGTGGCCTTTGCAACTGCACCGAGGATTGAAGTGTTTGTAATTGGCAATCCAAGAATCTCTAAAGCTATTGTAGTAGCATCAACAAGGGTCAACTTAGCTGGTTTCTTTTTAAGTTTCTCAAGGACCTCTTCCTTGGTCTTTTCAGTGTTTACAATTACCATTCCACCCTCCTTAAGACCAGCAGTTACATCAACTGTGTCCAAGAGGGAAGGATCAAGAACAACCACTACATCTGGCTCATAGATTTGGGTCTTAATTCTAATGGGCTTTTCATCTATTCTTGTAAATGCTGTAACTGGAGCTCCTCTTCTTTCAACCCCAAAGAATGGAAATGCCTGTACATATTTGCCTTCTAAGAATGCTCCCTCTGCCAAGATGTTTGCAGCTGTAACTGCACCTTGTCCACCCCTACCGTGAAAACGAATCTCTATCATCATCTCTTCCTCCCAAGTTTTATCATTATCATTTTAGTCATCGCATTTATTTAGTTTTCGGTATGACAAGAGGCTATTTTCGACATGTGTCTTTGAGTAAAAGTGAACAATTTATATGTTTAATGAATAAACTGATACACCAAGAGACACAAAGTCTGTCTTTATATTTGTAAAGAAGATTAACTTTCCTCCATATTTTCTATAATGACTAAAATTATCAAAAAACCTAAGTGACGAGAAAGCTAACTTTTTAATTTAAAATAACCATACAGCCTACATAATAAGCAAGAGGTGGGATCTCATGGAGACACTAATCTTAGCAGCAATCGCAATAGGCTTTTACATTGCTTGGAACATTGGAGCCAACGATAGTGCGAATGCTATGGGCACTGCTGTAGGTGCAGGCCTATTGAGTTTCCGACAAGCAACCCTTACCATCACAATATTCGTGGTGCTTGGAGCTTATTTAAAAGGATCAAAAGTCATGAAAACCGTAGGAAAAGGGATTGTCCCTCCAGAGTACTTATCATTAGAACTCGCGATAATAGCCCTTCTTGCTGCGGGAGCATGGGTAACGATAGCTACCATTAAAGGACTTCCCGTCTCAACGACTCAATCAATTGTTGGTGGAGTCGTGGGAGTAGGAATAGCAACTAATGCTCCTATAAACTGGGAAACACTTGTTAAAATTGCTGGTGCTTGGGTATTTTCCCCAATTTTAGCAGCGTTTTTTGCCCTTATTCTGTTTAAATTCTATGGAAAACTTGTTAATGATATAAAGAGCCTAGGAAGAATTGAATTTCTTTATAAATGGCTTGCTGTTCTTGGAGGCTCTTACATGGCTTTTAATTTCGGAGCCAATGAAGTTGCAAACGCAACAGGCCCTTTAGTTGGAGCCGGGTTCTTTGACCCTAAAACTGCTGGAATGTTTGGCGCCCTTAGTTTGGCCCTTGGAGCGTTTACCTTTAGTTATGCTGTTATATACACTGTGGGTAGAAAAATAACGTCCCTAGGGCCTATATCTGCATTCTCGGCCCAATTTGGCTCAGCCATAGCAGTTAGTTTAGCAAATATCTTCGGTCTTCCTGTAAGTTCAAGCCAAGCCATTGTAGGAGGAGTTATAGGTGTTGGGATTGCAAGTGGAATGAAAGTGGAAAAAGGAATTATAAGGGAGATAGCCATTGGATGGATAGCTACACCTACTACTGCACTCATAATAGCTCTTGGGATATTCAAATTGTTCCAAATTACTGGACTACTCTAAAAATTAAAATGAAGATTACCTTTTCCTTCTGAACCTAAGCTTTGCTGTAAGGAGCTTTTCTGTTGTGAAGAATCTTGCAGTTATAAGCAAAGTCACTGTGCTTAGTATTCCCAGATACAGTACACTAACATACATGCTGGAATACTGGCCCATCAGCATAGCTCTTGAAGCCAATATTGGATGGCTAAATGGTAGCGCAAGTAGGATATATTTGATAGCCAGAGGGAGAGTCTCTATATCCGCAAACATTAATATAAATGTCGGAAATACCATTGGCATTATACCTGCACTTACAATAGTGTTTGCGCTTTTTGTGTCCTCTGCAAAGACTGCAAGCAACATTGCAAAGCTTAATGCGAACGTGATTGCAAGGAACATTATGAGGACAAATAGAATCGCTCCTTGTGGAGTCGCAATTAAGCCAAGGTCTTCGAGGGAAATTCCAATCTCGCCGGATGAAGACATCATGCTACCAAGATAGTTTCTCATACCTATCATATAAGCTACTGCCGCTATTATTCCTATGGTAGCTGTTCCAATCATTTTTCCAGCAACTATCGTTATTCTTTTCACCGGTAGGGTTAAAAGAGTCTCAAGTGTCTTATTTTCTTTCTCCATTGCCATGCTTCCAGCTGACATCTGTGCAACTATGATTATCATCACGAATATTACGAGAGGCATTGAAATTGACTGAGAAGTTATGATGCTCGCCACTAGAGAAGGCGGAACGGGAACAATGCGACCTTTAATTACGGTATAGCTCTTCGCATCTATTGGTCTCAAAATAGCATCTGGGTTCCCTTCTATACTCTGCTGGATCTTCAATTTTGCAAGATAATCATTGATGACAGTTAAAACGGCATTAACCCTACCTTCACTAACCGATTCTCGCATTCCCCCACTTATGCCCTTTACTATTCCATAAATCTCAACTTGAGCTTTTTGGTTGCTCTCTATCGCTTTAGAGAAATTCTTTGAAATAACTACTATCATGTTGTAATCCTCTTCTTGTGCTTTTTTGAGAGCTTCGTCTAAATTCAAAGCTTCTATTGTGGTAAC
>QMUE01000068.1 GCA_003663535.1 Thermococci archaeon | reverse complement strand
TCTCATAAAGTATGGTCTTATGGAGTATGCTCCCTATGATACTCACTTTAAAACACTCTTTGTCAATGGAAATTCAGAACTTTATCAGTTTATCCCAAATCCTACCCTTTTACCACCAGATCAGGATAAATTAGAGTACTTTGGCAACCATAATATATTGGTGAACCTTTTGGAAAAATTCTGGACTGGATATAATTATGCGGACTTTGATGATGGGTATAAGGGGGATTATTTCTTGAATGCTAGGATTGCAGAAATATACTCC
Organism: Thermococci archaeon; assembly: GCA_003663535.1. GTDB lineage: Archaea > Methanobacteriota_B > Thermococci > Thermococcales > Thermococcaceae > Thermococcus_A. The sequence goes on along the minus strand of QMUE01000068.1, from coordinate 6,747 downwards.
TACTTATACCAAAGAACGGGAGATGAGAAATTCAAAGAACGATACAAATGGCTCTTGAAATGGCTTGCATATAAACAACTTGAAAATGGTGGTTTTCCGGAGGGAATACCGCCAAATGACTTTACTCTTTACACTGCTCTCACAATAGAACCTCTTAAAGGTTTATCCTTTGAAGGCCAAGAAAAAACTATGAAATATTTGAGAGACCGCATTCAGGAAGATTACATTATGACTACATCAAAAGACAAAAAGGGGGATTTATTTGCTGAGGCCCAGATGTTGCCCATTCTCTATGAGTATGGATTACTCAATAAGACTGTGTTGGATAATATAATAACAAAGATCTTGGATGAACAAAGAAGCGATGGGAGCTGGAAAAAGAGCTTGGGAGGCACAATAGTTACAGCATTTGCCTTGGCCAGATATTACCAACTTAGTGAAGACAAGAGAGTTTTGTCAGCAATTAAAAAGGCAGCAGAATGGATTAGAGAGCAGCAGGAGGATAATGGTAGATTTAAAGGCGAAAAAGGTTATGGTTATTCAAGAGCCACTTATGCAAATGTTCTTTTTGTTTATCACATTGCAGGAATGGAGTATGAAAAGGAGCAAATGCTTGAGATCATCAAAACCACTTATGATCTTAATAAAGAACCGAGACCGTTACAGAGCATATTGGATATCTTTCGGGCTCTAGAGTACATATATGGCACTGAAAATGCTATCAATTTGGTTGAACGCATAGTTTCTTCCCAATCTTTTTGATATTTCCCTTTTTATGCCCGTTTTGGGCGGTATTTTATGGACCCAAAAACCATTTTTGGACAGTTAATTTTAAATAGGCTCTCTCTATATCACCCACGGTTATTCTAAAAGGAGGGATCGAAATGGAATATAAATTCATAAAGTGGTTTGAGGAATTGAGAAAAGAAGACGTCCCACTTGTAGGTGGGAAAGGTGCAAACCTTGGAGAAATGACAAGCGCTGGAATTCCAGTTCCACCGGGGTTCTGTGTTACAGCTGAGGCATATAAGTATTTTGTTGAAAACGTCAAAGTTGAAGATGGAAGGACACTTCAAGAGTGGATTATGGATGTCATAAGCAAGACCAATGTTGATGATAGCAAGCAACTCCAAGAGAACACTGCCAAGATTAGAGAGAAGATAATTTCAATGGAGATGCCTGAAGAAATCGCTAGTGAAATTGAACAGGCTTACAAAAAGCTTTCACAGAGATTTAATATGGAAGAGGTCTACGTCGCTGTAAGAAGCTCTGCTACAGCAGAGGATCTTCCAGAGGCTTCCTTCGCTGGCCAGCAAGAGACATACCTTGATGTTCTTGGCGTTGACGATGTTAAAGAGAAAGTTAAAAAGTGTTGGGCTTCGCTCTGGACTGCAAGAGCAACCTTTTACAGAGCAAAGCAAGGATTTGATCACTCAAAGGTTTACTTGAGTGCAGTTGTTCAAAAGATGGTTAACAGTGAGACAAGCGGTGTTATGTTCACAGCTAACCCTGTCACGAACGATAGAAGTGAGATAATGATCAACGCTGCCTGGGGACTTGGTGAGGCTGTAGTTAGTGGCGCTGTAAGCCCGGATGAATACATTGTTGAAAAGGGAACTTGGAAGATTAAGGAAAAATTCGTTGCTAAAAAGGAGATAATGATCGTCAGAAACCCTGAAACAGGAAGGGGAACTGTTAAGGTTTCAACTGCTGAGTTTCTTGGCCCAGAATATGTTGAAAAACAAGTTCTTACAGATGAGCAAATAATTGAAGCTGCTCAAATAGGTGCTAGGATTGAGGAACATTATGGATGGCCTCAAGATATTGAGTGGGCTTATGATAAGGATGATGGTAAGCTCTATATCGTTCAGTCAAGGCCGGTTACAACTCTAAAAGAAGAGGTAAAGACGGAGGAAGCTGAAATGACTGAAGAGATGAAAGTTCTTCTCAAAGGTCTTGGTGCTTCACCAGGTATCGGTGCAGGTAAGGTTGTCATCATATTTGAAGCTGATGAGATTGACAAGGTCAAGGAAGGAGACATCCTTGTTACCACAATGACCAACCCAGATATGGTTCCAGCAATGAAGAGGGCCGCAGCTATCGTTACCGATGAGGGTGGAAGAACATGCCATGCTGCCATTGTCTCAAGAGAACTTGGTATTCCAGCTGTCGTTGGTACTAAGGAAGCCACAAAGGTTCTCAAGGATGGAATGATGATAACAGTTGATGGTACAAGAGGTGTCGTTTACGAAGGTATCGTCAAGAGCCTTGTTAAAGAGAAAGAAGAGGAAAAAGCAGCTGGCCAAGTTGTAGTTGCTGGTGCTCCACTTGTAACAGCTACAGAGGTTAAGGCAAACGTTTCAATGCCTGAAGTTGCAGAGAGAGCGGCTGCAACTGGAGCAGACGGTGTTGGGTTGCTTAGAGCAGAGCACATGATCCTTGGTATTGGTACTCACCCAGTGAAATTCATCAAAGAAGGAAGGGAGGAAGAGCTCATAGAGAGACTTGTAGAAGGTATTAGAACAGTAGCAACGGCGTTCTATCCAAGAAGAGTTTGGTATAGAACACTCGACGCTCCAACAAACGAATTCAGAGAGCTCCCAGGTGGAGAAGATGAACCTGATGAGAGAAACCCGATGCTCGGATGGAGAGGAATTAGAAGAGGGCTTGACCAACCAGAGCTTCTAAAGACCGAGTTCAAGGCCATTAAGAGGCTTGTTGATGAAGGCTACGACAACCTTGGTGTGATGCTTCCACTCGTCAGCCACGTTGAGCAGCTCAGAGAAGCAAAGAGACTTGCAAGAGAAGTTGGTCTTGAGCCACACAAAGACGTTGAATTTGGTGTTATGGTTGAAACACCCTCTTCAGCACTCATTATTGAGGACCTCTGTAAAGAAGGCCTTGATTTCATAAGCTTTGGTACAAACGACCTCACTCAGTACACACTCGCTATCGATAGAGACAATGAGAGGGTCTTCAAGTTATACGATGAGACTCACCCAGCAGTTCTCAAATTAATAAAGCACGTTATCAAGGTATGTAAGAAGTACGGGGTTGAGACAAGTATTTGTGGACAAGCTGCAAGTGATCCAAAGATGGCAAAGATCCTCGTTAGGCTTGGAATTGACAGTCTTTCAGCCAACCCAGATGCAGTACAACTCATAAAACAAGTGGTTGCAAGAGAGGAGCAAAGGATCATGCTTGAAAATGCTAGAAGACAACTCTACAAGGATGAAGAGATTGAATTCTGAGCTTTCTAATTCTTTTATTACTCTTTTTCAGGTATTGTCATTTATGATGGGAGGAGTTTGGGTCTTATTGCATAGTTTTTTATAAGGACAATTTATCCATAGTAAACTTTTTATAATAACGTTTCGATCCTTGTTTGATAAGGTTATATGTTCAATTTTGAGCAGAAGAATTATTGTAAATGAACACTAAATCTTCAGCAGGTGAAGGATTTGGATGGAGAGAAGATTCAAGCAATGCGACAGGAGATCGTGGAAGGCCACATAGAGAAAACTATGCTTAAGTTAGCTTATCCATTGATTATTAATAATATGGTTCAAGTTCTTTATAACTTAACAGATACATTTTGGCTTGGTAGACTTGGTACAGAGGAGCTTTCCGCTCCAGGGACTTCCTGGCCACTTGTATGGTTTTTCATGAGCATTGGGATGGGATTTGCAACTGCTGGATTTGCATTTGTGAGTCAATACATTGGGGCGAAGGATTATGAGAAGGCCAATCGTGCTGCTGGTGCACTGTATTCACTTATGATGCTTTTTTCAGCTTTTGTTGCAATATTTGGTTTGATTATAGCTCCCTTCGCACTTGATTTTATGAATGTTACGCCTGAAGTTTACCCCTATGCCCTTGGTTATATTAGAGTAATATTTATTGGAATTCCATTTTCATTTACGTTATTTGCATTTAATTTCCTTCTTAGAGCAGTTGGAGATACTAAGACTCCAGTAAAGATTAACATGTTTACGGTTTTCCTTAACATCCTTCTTGATCCTCTCTTAATTTTTGGATGGCTTGGTTTTCCGGAATTTGGAGTTATAGGGGCTGCTGTAGCAACCATGTTTTCAAATAGTGTTGGGTCATTGATTGGAGGTTATCTACTTTTTAAGGGGAAGGTAGGAATACATTTGACTCTCGAGAACCTTAAGCCTGACTGGGACTTTTATAAGCGTATTTTCAGAGTAGGGATACCTTCAAGTGTAGGGTTTTCTGCTGATGCTTTTGGATTTGTAGTACTAACAAGGATAATTTATATCTACGGGACTGTTGCTTTTGCCGCATATACAATAGGAGACAGGCTTACTCACTTCATGTTTGCCATAGCTGATGGGATAAGTATGGCCATGGGGACAATGGTGGGACAAAACGTTGGTGCTGAGAGATATAAGAGGGCAAAGAAGATTGCGGAAAAAGCAATGCTGACGAATCTCATAGTCCTAGGCATTGGTACTCTTATCGTGGCTGTATTTAGAGCTCAGATATTTGGATTTTTTATTAAAGATGAGAGGGTTTTAGCAGAGAGTGTTAAGTTTGTTAGATATTTTACATTTTCTTTACCATTCTTTGGTATTTTTTCTGCTGTAAGCAATGTTTTCCAGAGTTCAGGTCATACAAAGAAGAGCATGATCCTTGGAATGCTGAGATTGTGGATGCTTAGAATCCCTCTTGCGTATTACCTTGGTAAACTACTAGCAGATACCATAGGCGTGTGGTTTGGAATGGGTCTAAGTAACTTTTTAGCAGCATTAATAGGCTTTGCGTGGTTCCTAAAAGGTTCATGGATGAAGCGGATAATAGACCATTAATTTTATATATTAACGCTTCGACAACTATTTTACTATGGCCCGAGTAGACAAAATGAGAGAAGAAATCTTAGAGGGAAGCATAGAAAAGACTCTTTTCAGGTTAGCTTGGCCTTTAATCCTTAATAATCTTGTGCAAGTGCTTTACAATATAACTGATACATTTTGGCTTGGAAAAATAGGGAGAGAGGCTTTATCAGCTCCAGGAGTTTCTTGGCCCTTAATTGGAACTCTTATGAACTTGGGCCAAGGATTCGCTGTTGCAGGATTTGCATTTGTGGGCCAATATATAGGGGCAAAGCTCTATGATAAGGCTAATAGGGCCGCTGGGGCGTTGTACTCTCTGCTCTTGTTTTTTGCCTCTATTACTGCGGTCATTGGCTTCTTCATAACTCCTAAAGCTTTGGAGTTCATGAAGGTTACACCAAATGTATACCCTTACGCTCTCACATATGTAAGGATAATCTTTATAGGCATCCCCTTCTCTTTCACTGGCTTCGCATTTAGTGCTCTTATGAGGGCCACAGGGGATACTAAGACCCCAGTAAAGATCAATATGTTTACAGTCTTTTTGAATGTTATTCTAGATCCAATTTTGATATTTGGGCTTTTTGGACTTCCCAAGCTTGGTGTTGCAGGTGCGGCGATAGCGACTGTTTTCTCAAATACCTTGGGTTCGATAATTGGTGCCTATCTTCTCTTCACGAGGAGGACAACTATACACTTATCACTAAGAGACCTTAAACCGGATTTCGAGTTTTACAAGCGCATATTTAAAGTGGGCCTGCCTGCTGGAGTAGGCCAATCTGCAAACAGTTTTGGTTTTGTGATCCTTACAAGAATAATCTTTGGATTTGGTGATGTTACTTATGCAGCTTACACTATTACAACCCGGCTTGTGAACTTTCTTACTAGCATCTCTAGAGGAATAAGCATGGCCATGGGGACTATGATCGCTCAAAATGTTGGGGCTGAAAATTACAAAAGAGCAAAGCGAATTGCAGAGAGAACAATGATAGTTAATGTGATTATAGCCACCACTGCGGTTGTAGTGATAGGTATTTTGAGAGTCCCGGTATTTAAGGTTTTTCTTGATGATAAGGCTGTGATAAAGGAGAGTGCTATCGTTTGGAAGTACTTCTTAACCTCAGTGCCTTTTTTTAATGGTATCTTTGTTGTTGTGGATAACGTATTCAGAGCCTCAGGACATACAAAGAAGAGCATGATGCTTGGAATTCTGAGGCTCTGGGGATTGAGGATTCCTCTTAGCTATCTCTTAGGCTACTTGATTCTTGGATCTTCGATAGGAGTTTTCCTTGGGATGGGTCTTAGTAACGTGATTGCCGGGCTTTTTGGATTTACTTGGTTCTTGAGGGGCACGTGGATGAGAAGAATTATAGAGGAAGAATAAGTTATCGAAAGGTTTATACTGGAAGTGGATTTCTATATAGATTGGTGGGATAATATGGAGTTTCGAAAGATACAATTTACAGGCAGGAGTTCCTACATAATTTCCCTTCCAAAGAAGTGGGTTAAGGAGAATGAATTAAAACAGGGGGATGTAGTTCCAATAGCTATTAATCATGATGGATCACTTTTGATACTCCCTAAAAAACCTAAGGAAGTAACTGAGAGCAAAGAACTTGTAATTTCCAAAGAGATTTCTCCAGATATGGCGGTTAGATTGTTGATCTCTGCTTATATTCAAGGGTATGATATTATCGACGTGAAGTTCACAGAAGACATGCCACTCTACAAAGTAAAAATACGCCAAACAATCCAAAATCTTCCAGGCTTGGAGATAATTCTAGAAGAGCCCCTTAGGATTACAAGCAAGAGTCTGCTGGCAGATGAGGAGGTTAACCTGAAGGAGATAATAGAGCGGTTGACCTCGATCCTAGTTTCCATGATAGAGGAT
>QMUE01000067.1 GCA_003663535.1 Thermococci archaeon | reverse complement strand
GAAAAGCTCTGGCTATATTATGATGAAAGCTGCCCGGGAATTGGCGAAGGAGATGAGATAGTAACGAGGGAAGAGATAGCCGAGCTTGGGCTGAAGTTTCAGAGGGAGTTTGAAAATACTGATTTAGGGGGTTTAAACAGGCTCTTGAGCGGTGAATATGATGGAACTTAAATATAGAAGGGTTTCGTCTTGGGAGTTTGATTTGATAATGAAAGAAGCAGAGAAGTTTGGGGAGCTAAAGCACGAGTTTTTTGGAATAGTTGAGGGAAAGTTTAGGGATGTTTATGCAGTAAACGAGGAAATTTGGAGAGGAATAGAGAGCTTGAAGATAAAACCCTACGCATTTGGAACCTTTGTGGGCACAATAAAGGTTGACAAAAACCTTGTTGAAAAGTTTTACCCCAACATCGAGTTTTTCTACTTTGTTGATATCAAAAAGAACTTTGCTATTCTAAAGCCAAAAACAGCTTTCCTCTTCACAACCGGCAAAGACGTGCCCAAAAATGGAGTCAAAGAGTACAGCTGGCAGGGGAGTAAAAAGCTGGTTATCTTAAATGAAGAGGGTGTAATCCTTGGATTAGGTCTTATAAACCCAAAAAGCAATGGGAAGTTCATCAAAAACATCACTGACATTGGAGAATTCATAAGACGACATAAGTGAGGGTTCTTCGAGTTTTTTTTCCTTTCACCGTAAAATTTAAATATCTTCATAATATAATACCAATTGGTAACTAAAATATCTATTCTCTTTAAACTTGCTTAAATCAGTAAATAACTCTTATAAGGGGGTGAGAAAGTGATAAAGAGGGTAGAAACTGGAATTCCCGGAATGGATGAAATACTTCACGGGGGAATTCCAGAAAGAAACGTAGTTTTGCTTAGTGGAGGACCAGGAACAGGAAAGACAATATTCAGCCAGCAGTTCTTATGGAACGGCTTACAAATGGGTGAACCTGGAATCTATGTAGCTCTTGAAGAACACCCGGTACAAGTTAGACAAAATATGGCTCAGTTCGGGTGGGATGTAAAGCCCTATGAGGAACGGGGAATGTTTGCCATGGTAGATGCCTTTACAGCCGGAATCGGGAAGTCTAAGGAGTATGAGAAGTATATAGTTCATGACCTAACCGATATTAGAGAGTTCATAGATGTATTAAGACAGGCCGTGAACTACCCCGCCCTTACGGGTGGGGTTTTGTGAGAGTTCATTTGGCGTCCCGTTACCGGTAGCCTCACTCTCACCGGCCGGTTCACACGACCACTACCCCCTATCCTCCCGGAATCGGGGGCTACTTTACACCAACCCTTACGGGTTGTCCAGCCTTACGGCTGTTACGAGGTCATTATATTCTGCATCCTCAGAGTATTTAAACCTTACCCACCCGCCTCCCCTCGCGTATCCCCTCCCTTTCGGAAGGGGTCTTGCAAGCAACTGGGAGATAAAAGACATCAACGCCAAAAGAGTTGTTGTTGATTCTGTTACAACGCTCTACATTAACAAGCCTTCCTTAGCCAGAAGCATAATCCTCCAGCTTAAGAGAGTTTTAGCTGGAACAGGATGTACAAGCATCTTTGTGAGCCAGATCAGCGTTGGTGAAAGAGGGTTTGGTGGGCCGGGAGTAGAGCACGGTGTTGACGGTATCATAAGATTAGACCTTGATGAAATCGATGGAGAGCTCAAGCGTTCCCTCATAGTGTGGAAGATGAGAGGAACTAGCCATTCAATGAGAAGACATCCATTTGAGATAACCGATAAGGGGATCACGGTTTATGCGAACAAGGTTTTGATGAGGGGAGGTGTTGTAGAAATTTGAGGAGGTGAGAGGGTGACAATTGAAATCCCCTTTAATCCTGTTGGAAGGCAGGAAATTCACCAGCTGGAAAGCATTCTTCTATTTGCAACGCTTTTTAGGCCTGAGGTTATTGAGCTCATCAAAGATCCAGCAGAGAGGTTAACATGGGTTGACAGTTTAGCAGTTGCGGCTGGAGCAATAGCGAGAGAAAAAGCAGGTATGACAACAAGTGAGATTGCAAGAGAGCTTGGTAGAACGGAGCAAACCATAAGAAAACACCTTAAGGGAGAGAGCAAGGCAGGTCAACTGGTCAGAGAAACCTACGGGTTGATGAAGCAGGGAAAACTAGATGAGCTACTCAAAACTATTGAAATGATGGAAAAAGTTGGCCTTAAGGAAGTCATCACCAAGAAAAAATATGAAAAGGACAAAGAAGAGCTTGAGAGAAAAGTTGAGGAACTAGTAAAGGAGAATAATGAACTCAAACAGAGGATTGAAGAGCTTGAGACATATAAGATCAAGGTTGAGAACCTCAGGGATAAGATAGAGAAGATAAAAATAGAGCTCGAAAGACTCTTGGAGTGACATTTTTCTTCCGAAAACCTCGCCCTTCAGGGCGGGGTAGGTCACCTTTCGTTTCTTCTATCAAGTTTTTCTTCCCATGTTAGGATCATATGGGTAAACGTGCCCTCTTCTTCTTTAATACCCCGCTTGACCTCTGATACGTGAGCGTACTGGGCTCTGAACTTCTCAAGAATATAATCAACAGCATTCTCTGGGTCTGCTTTCTCGCCGCATGTGTAAACATCTAAGGCTGCATATCCCTCTTCTGGCCATGTATGGACCGATATATGGCTTTCGGCGACGATTACTACTCCACTAACCCCAGTTGGTGAAAACCTAAAAAAGTAGCTTGCTTTTATTTCCATGTTTCCTGCCTTTGCAGCATTCATAAAAATCTCTCTTATCCTGTTTGGATCTTTTAAAACCTCGGGATCACAGCCTGAAGCCTCAACCACGTAGTGATATCCAATAGTGTCCATGAGCACCACCTAATCCAGTTATTCACCTTGAGTTTTAAAGGTTGTGTGTCTAATAGCCCATATTGAATAGATTTTTAAATGCTACGGTGAACTATTTAAAAAGACAATGGAATACGTTAAAAAACACATAAGAGGTGAACAGAATGCTTGAGAATACTCTAAAAAAGCTTGCATCCGCTGAACCTAAAAAAATGATAACTTATCCTTTAATTATTTTCCTTGTATCGGTTTTAGTCCTTGCAGTTCACTTTCCAAACCTCGGAACTGACCTCAAAGGTGGAGTAGTGATAACTCTTCACGGAGGCAATGCAGACTCCCAAGAGGTGGAAAATCTCTTGAAACAACAAGGTTTTGATGTCACAGTTAGAGAGATTAAAAGTATAACTGGAGATACTAGGATAGAGATTAAGGCACCTACTGATGTTAATGTGCAGGAAATAATTGGTATTGTAAAATCAAAGTATCCGGACGTTACCATATCACAAACTCAATTTGGGCCAAGTTTGTCAAGAACTGCTCAAGAACAAAGTTTAAAAGCAGTTTCCATGGCATTCATTGGAATGGCGGTTGTTGTATTTTTGTTCTTTAGAATACCTCTCCCATCTTTGACTGTTATATTTTCGGCATTTTCAGACATGGTAATAGCACTTGCGTTGATGAGTGTTTTTGGCTTGGAGTTGACCCAAGCGACTATTGCTGCACTGCTAATGCTCATCGGTTACTCAGTGGATAGCAACATCTTGCTCACTACAAAGCTCTTAAGAAGAAAAGAGGATACAATTGAAGGTGCTTACTTTTCAGCAGTTTCCACAGGTTTTACAATGAGTACTACGACTTTAGGAGCCCTTACTTCCTTGTGGGTGCTCTCCCAAGCAGAAGTCATAGATATGATTGCGACAGTATTAATATTTGGATTACTTGCTGACTTCATGAACACTTGGATACTCAATGCTGGAGTTCTAAGATGGTATCTTCAAAGGGGTGAGAAGAGATGAATCTAAAAAAACTTTTGTTAAACGGTAGGGTTTTACTGCTCATACTTGTTATCTTGATCTCAATAATCACAATAGTCTCTCAGGGAATAACTTATGGTTTGGATATAAGTGGTGGAGTTGAGATAACTGCACAATTAGAAGAGCCTGTTGATCAGAGTACCATGGAGGAAGTTAGGACCTCCTTGGAGACAAGGTTGAACACTCTAGGAGTTAAAGATATCACATTGGAACCATGGGGAGATCAAATAATTAAAATAAGGGTGGCTAATGTCACTGAAGAGGAGGCAAATAGCATTATAGATACAATAAATCGTCAAGGTGTTTTTTATGCAGAGTTTAATGGGGTTATCTTTGCCACTGGGGCTGATATCAATAGAGTGGATCAGGTAAGTTATGACCCAAGAGAAGGAGCTTGGATTGTACCATTTTCAATTTCAAAAGAAGCTGCAGAAAAATTTGCTCAATTGGCTCTAGGAAAAGTTGGATATCCTGTGGATATATTCCTTGATCCCCCAGTAGATTCTTTATTGATTGTTCCACAAGAGTTATACTCTTTAATGACCTCAGGCGAATTCCAGTTTTCTTCAGACGCTAAACCTTTGCCTTCAAGGCTTAAAGAGGCATTTAATATTGATATTGTTCCATATGGTAATCAAAGTATAGAAGAAATTGCCAAACTTGCACAAGGTAAGGAGAAGGTTATATTAGTGGAGGTTAACAGTGATCTTGAATCTCAATTAAAGAACCTAGGAATAAAAGTTGAGGAGAGAGAATTACGAGCAGGAGAGTCTGCTGGCGATTTTGTAAGAAGAGTCTTAGGTTTATATGGGCCATATAGGCTACAAGAAGGTCTTACTACGGGAGAACCTCACACAGAACTTGCTATTTCAATTGGAGGTTCTAAGGAGGATATTACTGCAATGAAACAGGCCCAAGTTGTCTCTGTAGTTCTTAGAAGCGGCTCACTTCCAATAAAAGTGTTTGTAGAAGGTGTTAATTACATCCCGCCAACTTTAGGGGAACAATTTAAAAAACAAGTTCTCCAGGCAGGTTTGGCAGCATTGCTTGTTGTTGGTCTTGTGGTTTATCTTCACTATAGAAAGGTAAAAATAGCAGTACCCGTTGTTCTAACAAGTTTGAGTGAAGTCGTTGCAATTTTAGGTGTTGCTGCATTGATTAAATGGAATCTTGACCTTCCAAGTATAGCTGGTATAATAGCAGCCATTGGTACTGGAGTTGATCAGCAGATCGTCATAACTGATGAACTCTTAGGTGGAATAAAAGTAGGAAAAATAACAAAGAGAAGTGGCATCTTAAAAAGAATGGGCAGAGCATTTTTCGTTATATGGGCTTCGGCAACGACTACAATAGTAGCAATGAGCTTTTTATTCAGGTTCTTTGTTGGCGGGCTTAGAGGATTTGCATTTACTACAATACTTGGTGTGCTAATTGGAATTTTAATAACAAGGCCTGCATATGCTGAAATTGCAAAAGTACTCCTTAGTGAGAAGAGGTGAAGTGGATGTTCGTTGTGATAATGGGCGCTGGAAGAGTTGGTTATCTCGTGGCCAAGATGCTGGAAAATGAAGGCCATGATGTCACAATAATTGATATAGACAAGGAAAGAGCTAAGGAGCTTTCCTTCCTTGTCAATGGTCTTGTTATCGAGGGAGATGCAACGGATCAAAAAACATTGGAAGAAGCTAATGTAAAGCAGGCAGATACATTTGCTGCTTTAACTGGAAGGGATGATGCTAATATTTTGGCATGTATCCTTGCAAAGCATCTAAATCCTACTATAAAAACCATTCTCAGAATAAGCAAGCCCAAAAATAAAGAGGTTTTTGAAAGGGTTGAAGATCTAAAGAAGTATTTCGATGTAGTAATCAGCCCAGAAGAGATTGCTGCTAATTATATATTTAGAAGCATAACTACGCCAGGGTTTGATAGAGTTTTATTCCCGAGAGAGGGTGCAGAGATTGTGAAATTCCAACTAAGTAATGACAGTGAAATTTCAGAAAAACTAGTAAAAGAACTTAGTTTACCCAAGGATTCTCTTATAGTAGCAATATACGACGATAAAGGCAACTTAGTAATACCTTCAGGGGATACAAAGTTACCGAAGAAAGGAGAAGTTGTAGTTTTTGCAAAGAATGCATCATTAAAAGACATTAAAAGCGTGTTTGAGCGAAAGAAGAATAATGTGGGGCAAACTTGAATAATGTTCAATACTTGCTATGGAACTTTATTTTTGTTTTATCATTTATGCAAAAACTTTCATCTTTTCTGTTCTTACTTGTGCACGTTTGAGCATAAATTATTTAAGGCATTCACTTAACACTCCATTAGAACTGTTACTTTCACTAAATTCATTGGAGGGCTTTTCATGGAGATGATCATTAAAGAGATTGTGGAAGCTGAGAAAAAAGCGGAAGAAAGGATTGAAAAGGCCAAAGGGGAGGCAAAAGCAATACTTGAACACGCAAAGAAAGAGGCCAAGCAAATTGAAGAGGAAATAATAAATGAGACCCAAAATCAGGCAAACTCATTAATAGAGGAAAAAAAGAGAGAAGGAAAGATTGAGGCAGAAAAGATTGTAAGAGAAGGAGAAAAAGAAATTGAGGAAATAAAACTCAAGGCAGAACAAAATTTTGAAAATGCTATTAACGAAGCGATAAAACTCATTAGAGGGAGATGATCTATGTTCAAGCCTGAAGAAATGATAAAAATTGAGGTGTTAACCTTAAATCGTTATAAAGACTCTATTCTTACCTATCTACATGAGCAAGGGGTTTTAGAAATCAGAGAGATAGATGTAAGTCTAGCTCAAAAAGATGCCCCTAATGAGTTTTATAGGAAAGCAGCATCTTATAGTATTGGACTTTCCAGATTAATTGACTTTTTAGGGAATTATAAGGAAAAGGACGAAACTGGTATTAAGGCATTTATTTTTCCAAGATTAAAGCAGAAGAAAAGGTATGAATACAGAGGGATAGAAGACCTAATAAAAGAAATAGAAGCTTTTCTGGATAAAGTTGAGCCCCAAATTAAGGAAGTGGAAGGCAAGATAACCAATTTAACTTCGGAAATAGAAAGAACAAAGACTGAAATAGCTATTTTAGAGCTATTAACTGCTTTAGATTTGGAAGTAGAGTATCTCAAATCAACAAAAACTGTAGAGATAGTAGTTGGGTTTGTTG
>QMUE01000066.1 GCA_003663535.1 Thermococci archaeon | reverse complement strand
GTCTATGGAATTGGTTCAATAACAAAAAGCTTTACCGCATTGACCATAATGAAGCTCGAAGAGGAAGGTAAGCTTAGTGTTGAGGATCTAGTTGAAAAGTACATTCCCATAAGCCTAAAACCATTCGGGGAGCCAGTAAAAATTCATCATCTATTGACACATTCTTCGGGAGTACCCTCGTTAGGGTATGCAGAGGCATTTATTGACGGTGTCTTGAATATTGGGTATAGTTGGCTTCCAGTCGCAACTCCTGATGATATAGTAGCATTCGCTCAGGATATGGAGAAGTGGGCAGTTGCGAAACCGGGAGAGAGATTCTTCTATTCTAATACAGGGTTCGTGCTCCTAGGCAAAATAATTTCAGAGGTATCTGGAGTTAGCTATGAAGAATATGTAAAGGAGAATATTCTGAAACCCCTTGGTATGGACCGTTCATATTTCTTCAAAGAAGAAGTGGACAAAGATCCCGACGTTGCAATAGGATACATAGTGGACAAAGACGGGAAACACACCCCCAAGAGCTTTCCATATGGCATAACGGCTGATGGAGGATTATTAAGCAACGTTCTCGATCTGGCCAAGTACCTTAACATGTACATTGAAATGAAGGGAGTAGTCAGTAAAGAGTCAATTAAGAAAATGGAGACTCCTTACATTAGGGTTCCATGGGAGATTTTTGGTGGAGAAGACTATGGCTATGGCTGGATAATTCACCCGAACTTCTTTGGAGAGAGATTAGTCCAACACAGCGGTTCCGTTGGAATTTACACTGGATTTGTTGGATATATACGGGACAAGAAACTTGGCGTTGCAATACTAGCGAATTCCTCTGGCTACCCACTCTCTCAAATAGGAATGTATGCACTGGCAACGCTTTTAGGAAAAGATCCCAAAAAATTGCCTTTTATATCTCGGGAAGAAATCCTCAAAAAGCTTGAGGGAACGTATAAGGGCTATAAAAACACTGTAAGATTTAATGTCAAGAGGCAGGGGGATTTCATCTTCTTAGAAATGGTGAGCAGATTGCCTGAGCATAGTGTGGTACTTGTCCCAGAAGTTGTTGAAGAAGACTTTGTAAAGTGCTACACTCTCTCCGGCGGAAGAAAGATTTACAGCGAATTTTACATAAAAGATAACACGGTAGAATTGCTCTACGAGAGGTACAAGCTTGTCAAGGATTATAGGGAGTATATAACAAGAGCCTAGCAAACAAATATTTAACACTTTGGAGATTCCTTTTCTTTTCATCTAATTCTCTTGGAGTTTTATTGGAACTGCTGTGTTGAATAATTTTGGTGATGGCTCTGAATTACAACGCTCCTCAAAAATTAATTGAAGCGGTTATTAATCATGGTTTAGAGCCCTCGATTGTTAATGGCTACGCTGACGTGGCTTTCACCGTTGAAGCCATGAAGCTAATTTACAATTCGAAAATTAATGCTTTGGCTTTAGCAGTTAGGGGTGCTCACTTTTCGTCCGGTTTTTTGCGTTCGTTTGATAATTGTTCTTTCACGTAGTGTATGAAGTCGTTGGGCAAGTTGTAAACGTGGGATTTGAGCCCTAAGGAAATCATGTAATCCTTGAGGTTTTTGCCTTTTTCTCTTGCGTACCATTTTGTCAGTGTCTTCACTTTTATTCGGCTAATCCCAAACATTTTGGCAATTTTGGTTAGAGTGTTGTACTGGTCATATGCTTTCAATGTGTTCACCCTGGAATTCCTTGCATTGGGGGATAGTTAAGTTTTTGGGTAATCCCCCTTGAAGGGCAAGCTTGGAAGAGAAGAAGTTCTAATGAGGCTTTAAGAAGATTGAAGGAGAGGAGTGGTCCACGCCCGAGTATGAGGTCGCTTGCGGTTCCAAATCCACTAAAATCACTCACTTTCAAGAGGTGATGGAGACTACGGAGGGAGGCGCCCTCAAAGTTCAAAGGGGATGATCAATATGAATGTGGTTTCAAAGTTCAAAAAGTTTTGGCTTGTTGAATTGGGGGTTAATCATATTTACAACTCTAAAATACTTTACGATCATAAAATAAGAAGAGAATTAAGGAGGTCTCCAATATGGGCTCGGCTTCAGGATGTGATCAATGTGAGTGTGGTTTCAAAGTTTAAAATCATTCACTCCTAAGACTTTAAGTGAGTTGTGAGGGTTTTGGGACACTTACTTATCGAGTGATTTTTTGGAATATAAAGCATTTATATCCAAAACACGCGCACAAAAAAAGAACACTCAACATTAACCAACACAAGACCTTGAGTAAGAACTAGCATCCCGCACGGGGGGCACACTTACTTATCAAGTGAATGCAGGGTTTGAAAAGCATTGAGTTAAACATCACACTGCCTAGTGTCACGAGTGACGTCAATGAAGGAAGAGAATAAAGAGGTAATTAACATAACTGAAAGAACTGACGTCAGTGAACAAGGTGCTGAGAGCAATGTGAGCACAGGAAAGAAGCGCACGTGTCCATACTGTGATGCTGAATTCACACAATCCATAGATTTAACAAGGCATGTTAAATACAAGCATCCAAAGCATGCAAGTAAGAAGGCTAAGGACACACATAAGGCACAGACTAAGACACAAGCAATATCTAAGAATACACAAGCTAACACACAACCAACGAGTATCCGGGGGGTGGGGGGTACCCCCCCTCTCTCCACCTTTGGCATGATCCTTGCCCTTAGCTTTGTCAGGATGCTTCAATCCTATGCCCCTAGCATAGTCAATAAATTGATCAAACTTAGCACTACAATAAGGGCATATATATACATTTTCTCCGCTATTGGATTTTTGTGTCCCATTGCTCAATGAATTGTCCACATTGTCTCCAATATTGTCGTGTATTGTATCTATATTACTGTGCATTATATCAACTTTAACATCATTTTCCTTATCAGTGACTTCACCATCCATCTGTGCTATCACTCACGCACTAATTTGACATCAACCCCCCACGACTTTTTTACTACTCTCACCACCCTTTCCAAAACTCACTCACAAAAACTTGAATCGCGCTCTTCTTCGTTCACTCCATACTTAACGCGTGGTAACGCACTTTACCAGCTCTTCCCTGGTAGTAAAGCCCTACAAATCCTCCTTTTGTTAGAGCATTTTCCACCACTCTCACTACTCCCAAGCTTTAACTCACACTCACTGACGTCACGAGTGATGCTAATGAAGGATGATGCAACATCAACAAGAATAGTGAAGGCATAAATATGCAGGAAGATCCACCCAAAGGTGACCTTGAGGTTGGGAAAGTTGAACCTAACACAGGAGTTGCAACCATCATACTTAAGGCTGAACTTAGAGAACCAAGGTTGAACTTGAAGGTGAGCACACGCTCAAGGCCCCACTTCGGAACTACCCTCGGAGGTTGAGAGTTCGACGAACCACGCACAGGACATCTTAATATCTTAGATAGTCTTGTGCTATTATGCTGAGGACTATCTAAGACCGGTCTTCTCTCGACCTTTGACGTCACCTTCCTTCATTGGTGTCATCATTGACACCACCAATTGCCACAACTTTAAAGTGTGGTAAAGAGGTTTTAACCTCTGATTCACAATAACAACGCGATTGCTTCATCATACTCAATACCTCACGTTTTTGCAAGGCCCGTTACCCCTACAATCCTTTCTGAGCTTCGCTTAGGGGTGCATGTTAAGAAGCCTTTCTCTTCAGTGGTGTTAATGAAGGAGGAGAATAAAAGAAATGAGGAAGCTCGTTGAAAACTTAACACTAGATAAACCCGCAAGTGCGCGCAATGCGAACGCAAATGCTAGCAGCATGCAAGCAGGTGCACGCATAATGAGGGGGTTGTAACAACCCCTAATATACAAGTACCTACTGAGAAGTACATGTACCCCTACTGTGGTGTTGAGTTCAATAGTACGCAAGCACTTGCAACCTGCATGAAAGCGTGCAAAAAGAAGGTGCAAGCCAAGGATGTGGGTGACCCCCGGGGGGGTAGGGCGTGAACACTTGAACATAAAGTACTTGTAGGTAATAATACCATACGCAAGTGAGGGAAGTCGTTCGGTTCGTTTACTTTACTCACTTTTCTCCATCAAAAGCCTCACTCTTCAAGGTTCAAGTCCAAGCGAATCCACTAAGCTAGAAAGGCTGCAGGTGACTTAACATAGGTCACCCTTCAAGGCAACTTAAGTTGTCTGACCTCCTTACTTTGAAGGGCAAGGCTTTCAAAAAGGTAAAGTATATTAACCTGTGAGTTGATGTTGGGATGGTGGGAGGATGGAAAAAGCTGAGAACGTTGAGTATGTTTTAAAGGAGTTGGAGAGGCTTAAGGTTGAGATCCAACGCTTAAAGTCAATGCTCATGCCAGTTCTGAGAGATGAAGACATCACTGACGAGGAAATTGCAGAATTACTTGAGCTGGCCAAGGATGAAAATCCCGAAGATTGGAGTGATGCTGGGGAACTCCCTGAACCTGAAGATTGAGGTGTTCAAATGACATACCGGGTTAAGATCCACCGGCAGGTTGTGAAGGCTCTTCGGAGTTTACCTAAGGCTCACTATCGAAGATTCTTGGAGTTTAGAGATGTTTTAGAGTATGAACCTGTTCCAAGGGAGGAGTTTGATATAATTAAATTGGAAGGAAGTGGGGACTTGGATCTCTATCGTGTCCGTTTGGGTGATTACAGGGTGATTTATTCAGTAAATTGGAAGGATAAAGTCATAAAAATCCTAAAACTCAAACCTAGGGGGGAAGCCTACAAGTAGCGGAATCTCCTTGAGAACATCTCTATTTCCTATTACTTTTTTCTTCTGAAAGCCTCACTCTTTAGAGCAGAGAGGAGGTCAGAATAAACCGGCCCTCCAATCCTTCCTTGGAATATCAAGAAAAAGGCTAGAGACTCTTAACACCAAACATTAAGTAGCTCTCAAACTCTACCTCCCAATACTCCAAAAAATCTTTGAACCTGTAGGTATTTTCTATGGGTATTAGGATCACCCAAGGCCCTAAGTAATTACCATTAAGCTCTTTAATGATACCTCCCTTCCCATCTCTACCCTTGAGGGCATAATTAAACTTCTTTCTCCGATTCTTATCTAATCTTTGAACATTTATATTAAATAGGCTGTAACTTTCCCCGTTCATGAGTTCATGAATTGACTTCCCCTTAGTGAGTGAAAAACCTTCTATGATGATTCCAGGAGTAGCCAGGTAATTTGGATCAAAAAGACTCTCCAAGTTGATAGCCTTAACGTCTAGCTTTTCGTGGGGAAACCTCAAGTCCAAGAGCTTTTCTTTAAACTCAAAGGCTAAATCAAAGCGTTCACTTTCCTTGGCTCCCCTCAAAAGGATCATGAAGTCAAAATCGTTAGGCTTTTCCTTGCCCTTTATGGTGGATCCATAGAGGATCACATCAAAGACTTTTCTATGCTTTTTCTTAAATCCCTTGGCCGTTTTCATGAGTTTATCAAATTCTATCGGTAAGCCTGAGAACGGCATTCCTCAACTCCTCCACTTCCCTTTTCCTAACCCTATCCTGGTATGTATCCCTGTAGAAGTTGAAGAATTATCAACCACCCTATATAAATCTGGATAGTATTCTCTCAAAATCCTGAATCTATGACTATGATTCTCGGGCTCTTTGTTTAAGTCTCTCTTGATAATATAATCGCAAATCCCAACCAAGGCCTTAAAGTAAAGCATTAGGGAAGCATTATATTTTCTCTGTTTGTAAGCTAACTCCCCCATTTCCACATATTCCTTAATATTGGCTTTTAAACTTTCTAAATTTATTGGCATAATACCGCCTCCTTTCAGTTATGAGAACAACAAAGCAATATAAAAGGTTTTTTGTTCTCATGACCACGGCGGATAGATCTTATTAAAGGCCTTAATAAATCGGGAACGGATACCTTCCGTTTAGTAGATAAACCTTTTTCTTAGCCCTTTTTACAATTCAACTACTCAATTAATCCGGCCCTCCATTTGGAATAGAATTTTCTGACCCCTCCCCGCTTTGAAGGGCGAGGCTCAACCATAAAAATTGAGAGTAATACAAGAGCAAAACTCTATAAATGGTTTGATTACTAAGATTAATATTGAGCAATATCAAGGGAGTGGATAGTAATGATAACTTTTACTGAGCATGCAACAGAGACTTAAAGAGAGAAGAATTGGAGAGGATGAGGTTAAGCAAGTTCTAACAAAACCTGAGTGGAGATTTTATGATCTCAGGAATGGTCATCAAATAGTAATAGGATCAAGAAGAAAAGAGGGGCACTATCTAATTATTGCCTATGATCAAGAAGAGGAAATTATAAAAGTAGTGACGGTTATAGATGTTAGCAAAAGCTTAGAAAAGATAATTAAGAGGAGATTAGAAAGCAAAAGGTGGTTGAATTATGAAAGTTAGGTATTGTCCGGAAGGTGATATCTTGTACATACTCATTAAAGAGGGGGAAGTCCTTGACACTAACGAAATTGATGAAGATGTTTGGATAGAGTACGATGAAAACGGTGAGGTAATGGGCATCGAAATATGGAATGCCGGGGAGAAGGTCATAATGAATGCTTTGAGAGAAATAGAAAAGCACACGAAAGGCAAAAAAGCAAAAGTATACTAGCTTACGAAGGGTTTTTGTGGAATTTCCTTCACTACTTTTTCTGCCACACTGGTTTTCATCAGTCATTTATTGAAAACAAGGATCAAAACAAAAGCCTTGCCCTTCAGGGCGGGGAGGAGGTCAGCCATCAACACACCATCATTCTTCATTGAGGGCTGTTCTCTGTTAGTGTCTTTCGTAAGGTTTAAATATAATTGTAATACAATAGTATTCGGTGAGGTTAATGGTTCAAGTTGTTGATCATCCAGTCTCGGTGAGACTTCCAAAATACCTAATCAAGAAAATAGATGAACTCATAAAAGAGGGAGAGTTTAAGAGTAGATCAGACTTCATTAAATACGCCGTAACATTGAGCCTTGGACAGATAATGATGGAAAAGGCGAGAGAAAAAGCGAAAACAATAACTCCAGAAGAGGCTAGAGCAAGGTCGAAGCAAGCTCTTCAAAAGCTCCTTACCGAAGAGATCGAGGATGAATGG
>QMUE01000065.1 GCA_003663535.1 Thermococci archaeon | reverse complement strand
TTTGATACCCTCTCTCAGCTAGGCATTCACATACTTCTTCTAGATCAAGATCAAATTTCTCTTGAGGGATGATGTTTATGGCTTTCATGCTTGTGCATGGTTTTGCAACTAACATAGAACCACCAGTAAGAAATTTATGAGTGTGGGTTCATAAATTTAATTGAAAAAAAGAAAAATCCAGAAAAACTCATCTTTTCCATAGTGCGACCCCTAAAACTAAGAGTACCAAAAGACCTCCTAGAGGGAGAATAATTTTCGTTAAATCCTTGTCTGTGTTTGTGCCAATATCTTGAACGGTTTTTTGGTCTTCGAGGTTCTGGAGGATGAAACTTATTTGCACTTTACCTGCGGGCATTGTTATCTTGTTTCCTTCTACTTCAAGGGGTGAGTCACTCATATCCACCAAACTTGCTTCTTCAGGTAAAATTACATCTACTGGAGCTTCTGATTTTAATGAAAGAGTCCAAACAAGGCCTTCTTTGCTCATTAGATCTGGAGTGGAGTATGTTATTTTTACTATTTGAGAGTTTTGAACGGTTATTGTGATCTCGTTTCCGTTTATGGAATATTCTAGAGGGTTACCGTTTTCATCTATAACAAAGATGTTCTCGTAATGATCCCCGAGCAGGGATGATGTAACTTGAGTTGCATAGTCATCCACAGGTATTTCAATTTCCACAGTTGCATAGGCATCTCCATAGGGTGTAATGCTTATGCTCTGGGCATTCACAAGAGGGATGAAAAGTAAAAGGGCAAGTAGAGCTCTCTTCATTCATTTCACCTCCACAAAAATTTAAAGAAATCAAGCGTGCCTTAAGATAAACTCGTCGACCTTGTGGAGCATGTCTAAGGCTATTGCGAAATGCATCTTAGCTTCTGCGGGTTTCTTGTGTTTAAGAAGTTCAATTCCAAGTCTTGCCTCTTGTATGGATGTTTTGAGCTGAAGTTCTGCTCTCCTGGTGTCTACTCCCCTTCTTCTAAGTTCTCTTAAGGCCTTTGAATCTTTCTGGATTCTTATTGTCATCTCCCTAAGGAATGCCTTTAAATCCTTCATTCTCTCTTGGACTTCTCTTTCATGGAACTTTCTCTGAAGGAAGGCTATTGCCCTATGGAATTCTTTTATTGTTTCTGTATTCTCTCTTATAACTTGAAGAGCCTCATCGTATTTCCCCTCATCTGCAAGGGCCTTAACTTCACTATAAACCTCTTTAAATGCCTCGAGTCTCTCTTGGAGCTCATGAGCGTCGTAACCCTTTTCTTCTGCCATTTCAATGACTTTCTCTGCTATTTCTATCCCTCTTGCACCTTTCTCTAGGAATTCATTTACTATTTTGTCTGCATTTGCTTCTACAAGCTCTTTTTTGATTCTTCTAACTTCTTCATCTAAGGCAGCTTTCTTTTCTCTAGTGATTTCGAGATCTTCCCTAGCTTTTTCAAAATCTTTAGCTTTTATGTCCTCAAGTACAGTCTTGTAAGCTTCTTTGGTTTCCATTAAGAGCTCTGGGGCATTTCCCACGTCAATCCCCTGTCTTTGGGCAATTTTTATTGTCTTTTCGGCCATTCTGAAGTAGCCTTCCATTCTCTTTATCTCTTCCGGAAGTCGTTCTCTAAACTCCCCCTTTCCTTCTTTAAATCCTTTTAACACTTCTCTGTAGTGGTGCATTGCAGTGAGGTCGTTTATTATTGTGTTGTAATAGTCTTCGCTTTCATATGCATTCATGGCAACTTCTTTATATTGTTCCGCTAACTGGTAGTGTCTCATGATACTTGAGTTCTCAGGAAGATTTACATTATTAATTAACTTTGTTGTTATGTTGTTCAATCTTTCAAGGGCAACAACAATGTAATTGGCTATCCTTTCTTCTTGAGTTATATTTTGGATTTCAGGAGGTAGGGGTTCTGTTTCATTTTCTATAGTGGCATTTTCATCTGCTAGGCTCAAACCTGCAGGGATTATGCTCCCCACCAACAGGGCCATTAACAACCAAACCTTCAACCACTTCATGTCCATCACCATTCTTAACTAGGCTTTTTACTTATTTTAGGAACTCGGTGAAAAGAACGTTCCGGAACGTTTCATTTTCATTTTAAGCCTTTTTTAGTAAGTTTTATGGGATTAAATTTTACATGATAGGGCAAAATGTCACTATGAACGATGAGAAACGGTTTATACAAAATAACTTTTTTCAGAGTTTTTTAGAATAAGCATAAATTTTCGAAATTAAAAACAATAAGAAAAGAAGGACTCATCTCAAACTCTTCACAAGCTCTTCCATAACCCCAAGGAATGTCTCAACTTCTTCAAGGCTGTTGTATACGTGGAACGATGCTCTCACAGTTCCATTTATACCCAGTTTTTTCATTACTGGCAATGCACAGTGGTGACCGCTTCTCACCATGATGTTGTGCTCATCTAGCACTGAGGCAACATCATGTGGGTGCAATGGTGGAACGTTAAAGCTCACAACTCCTGCATGTTTCTTCAGGTCTCTTGGTCCATACCATGGAATTTCGAGTTCTGTTAATCCTTCAGTTATCCTTTTCACAAGCTCGTGTTCCTGCTTTTCGATTTTATCTATACCGATTTTTTCTATGTACTTTATCCCCGCTGCAAGGCCTATTGCTCCACCAATATTGGGTGTACCTGCTTCAAAGCGCTCTGGAGGTTGAGTAAGCTTGTAATCATAAAGATCAACGTCTTCAATAGTCCCTCCCCCTATCAATGGAGGTTCAAATACGTCGAAGAACTCATCCCTTATATAGAGCACGCCTATTCCTGTTGGTCCCATTGGACCTTTATGGCCTGAGAATGCCAAGAAGTCTGCATGGAGTTTGTTCACGTCTACTTCCATGTGTCCAGCGCTTTGAGCTGCATCCACCACAAATATTGCCCCTTCATCTTTTGCCATCTTTCCAAGTTCTTCAACTTCATGAATAACTCCGAGAGCATTAGAGACGTGTTGAACCGCCACAAGTTTTGCCCTTTTGATCTTCTTTTCCGCATCTGCTAAATCCAAATTACCTTCGTTGTCTCCTTCAATTATCTCCAGTTTGAGGTCTAGTTTTTTGGTTAATCGCTGCCATGGGAGTAAATCGGAGTGGTGCTCATAAGGAGTTGTGACTATCTTATCACCCTTTTTTAACACTCCTTCAAGTCCTAAAGCAGCTAAGTTAAGGCTTTCACTCGTATTTTTTGTAAAAACTATCTCTTCAAACTTTGCTCCAATAAACTTGGCCGTGATTTCTCTTGATTTTTCGTATTCATGAGTTGCCTTTTGAGAAAGCCTGTGCACTCCACGATGGACATTGGCTCTGTATTTTAAATAGTACTCATCCATAGCTTCAACAACTGGCTTGGGAGTTAGAGAAGTCGCAGTGTTGTCAAAATATATAACCTCCTGGGTTAAAGGAATGTCTTTTCGGACGTCCTCTGGTATCTTCATATGAACCACCATGAGGATTAGCTTCATAGAACATATAAAGGCTTTGCCTCCCAAAGTTGTTCTATGCATTGTTCCAATAACGGAACAAAATTTTATAAATATTGGAACAAAAAATTCTGTGGTGATAAAATGAAAGCAAGAGAGATAGCTCTGATAGGGTTGCTGTTAAGTTTATCACTTGTTCTTGAAGTTTCTCCACTTAAAGTTCCAACCCAGTGGGGAATGAGCATTGACTTGGTGGCCGTTCCGATGATAATTATTTACGTTATTATGGGATTCTGGAGCAGTGTAACAGCTTTAATTTTGCTCTTTGTGGGGTTAAGTTTGGTATCGTCTGCTTCCTGGCTTGGGGCTAGTATGAAATTCTTTGCAACTTTGAGTTTAGTGTTAGGTCTTGAAATAGCTAAGAGGATAACAAAATTCGATTTTAAGAATTGCAATGAGAAAAAGTTTGTGATCTTTGTAGTGCTCGCATATATTATAGGCATTGCAATCAGAATTCCAGCCATGGTTGCTATGAACTATTACTATGCTCTACCTCTCTGGCTTGGTATTCCAAAAGAGCAGGTGATTCCAACGATTGAGGAATGGTTCCATATCCCATTCTGGCTGGTAATAGGCATCCCAAATGCCATCCAAAGTGCCGTAGATATTATAGTTGGGGTTTTCGTCTCTCTACCGGTTATTAGGGCACTACCGCACATTATTGAGTGATCTTTTCCATCTTTCTGCATATTCTTTAAAAATTTCATTCCCTGTTTTTTCATAGAGCCATTCTAGGAGCTGAATGTGGAGTTCGTGGTATTTTCTCATTGCTTTTCCGTGAATATTTGAATACAAACTCCATCCGTCTTTCTCAAAATCTGGAAGAGCTTTTGCGACGGAGGTTGTTCCGTTATCAAATAATTCTTTGGCGTAAGAGTCTTTTGTGATTTCCCAGTAGTAGTAGAGGCCTTGCAATGCTATTATATGCCCGTTCAAAACCAACTCATTTGGGTTATAGCCATATTCTAGTATCCAGAGCCCATAGGGATACTCTACAACAAACCCCCCATCTTTGTATGGGATTTGAAAAGAGTTTAGGAGTAGTTTTGCTGTTTTTAGGTATGTTTTGTTTTTTGTTATTTGGTAGGCTTTTGCGTATAATCCTGCTCCCAGTCCTTGAGCATAACCAGAAACCCATGGGATAGAAGAATTCTCAAAATGAAAATAATTCAAAAACAAAGCATACTCGACTCCATCTTTCTTCTTGACAACCATGACATCTCTCAGTTCGTCTAAGATCCTAAGGGCCTCCTTCGTATTCCCATTTTTAAAGTATATATCAGCCCAGTGAAGGGCACTTACTGGATAAAGAACGAGACCTCTAAAATTGTAATGAACGAAAGGAAGAGAGGTGTTAAGATCTCCTTTAGCAAAGAATACTTTCTCATAGGGGCTTTTATTTCCAAAGGTTATGGGATGGAAGCTCTTTAAAGGAGAGATGTACTTGGAGTAGTATTCATTATTGGCCTTTAAAGTTAAGTAAAGCATCCTTATCTGCCCCCTGCTTATGTTCTCTTCTCTTTTCCAAGCCTTCGCAAAGGTTTTTGTGGGATAAGATGCTTCTATACTTGAAAATAAGAAAAGGACATTCGTGGTGCTTAGGAACTTGAGAAAATTATTTAAAACAACTCTTTCGTTCTCATTCAGAATGCCTTCTACATCTTTCGATTTTTCTAGTATGGTTCTCTTTGAAAGTTCAAAGCTTCCAAAATATGAAGCCATCAAAAGAAGGAAGATCAAGAGCAGAGAGTAGATTTTCTTCATTGGATTCACCCGAGATCTTCGGGTGGTAATCCCCTATAGATAAGGTAATTGTTCCATTTTCTCGCATAATTGAGAAAGTATTCATCGCCAGTAACGTCATACAACCATTTTAAGAGCTGGATATGGAGTCTATGGTAGAATTCACTTGCATCCCCATGAATGTTTGAATACTTGCTCCATGAGTTGGTGTCAAAAATTGGGAGTGCTTTTTTCGTGCTCTCAACACCAGCTTGAAAGAGTTGCCATGCTTTTTCATCTTTTGTGATTTCCCAGTAGTAGTAGAGGCCTTGCAATGCTATTATATGCCCGTTCAAGACCAACTCATTTGAGTTGTAGTTGTATTCAAGATACCATGGGCCGTATTTTGTGTTTGAAACAAATCCATTCTTTTTCAAAGGTAAATCAAAGGAATCTAGGAGTAGTTTTGCGATTTTTAAGTACGTTTCGTTTTTTGTTATTTGGTATGCTTTTGCGTACAATCCTGCACCCATTCCTTGAGCATAACCTGAAACCCATGGGATAGAGGAATTCTCAAAATGGAAATAATTGAGGAACAGAGCATAGTCCTTGGTGTTGTAGTTTCCGAAATATATGAATTCTTGGAGATTGTTTAGAAATTGTAATGCTATTTCATAATTTCCTCGTTTGAAGTATATTTCGGCCCAATGGATAGCACTCACAGGATAATAGCTTAAACCCCTACCTCTATAATATAAGAAGGGCAATGAGGTATTAAGGGCTCCTTTAATTCTTATGGGGGAATAATAGGGACTATTTTCAGAAAATATCACTACGGAAAAGTCTTTCTGGGGGGATGGATATCTGGAATAATATTCATTATTGGCTTTTAAAGTTAAATTAAATGCCTTTATATCAAGCATGCTGAGACCTTTCCACTTTGCGAGTTCTCCAAAGGCCCTTATCGCATAGAAAGAATCTCTGTATGAGCGAAGATATGTGAGGGTGCCTGTTTCGGAATATTTGCTTAGGAATTCTTCTCTAATTTTTTTATTTATTTTGAGTTCTTCTTTAATTTTATTTGGTACCTCTCCGTATACTCTTTGGATTTCTTTTACTAGGGCCTCTTCGGAGGACATAAACACGTCATCCGGAATTTTTTCCCCTATTATACCGGACTTCTCAGTTTCATCTTTAATTCTAAGAGTTTCATCTTCGTAGTACAGTTCTAGCGTTATCAGTATTTTTTCCCCATGTGGAAATTTGAGGTTAATCAGGTCTCTAGCACTCACTTTCTTTCCATACCAGTCCTTACCATTGACATTTACAACAAATGTTACTTCTACTTCTCCATTAGTCTCACTAGCGTATCCAACAAAATTTGGTTTGTTGAAGTCGTTTATAGTCTTGTTCCCAATTTTCACCTGAATCTCTAGAATGTCAAAAGCAGCGCTTTTTTCATCTATTTGGACATAGATCTCGACTTTGGAACCTGTAGGGGAGGATGAGATAGAATCTTCAACTGTAATACACCCAAGTGAAAGACTCACCAAAATAAGAACTCCTATTGTTTTAATTAACTTCATATCTCCTCACAATAGTTTAAAAGAAGGTGAGAATATAAATTTTTCCAGCAAAAATTTATAACTGAGTTTTAAAAATAAATATTTGGTGATTAATGTGAAAACCCCCTGTGAGTTTTGGGCGGAAGAAGTGATGCCAAATTTAAGGGCTGATATAGCCCGTATTTTGTATTCTAGAGGATTAACTCAGGCGAAAATAGCAGAATATTTGGGCATCACACAAGCGATGGTTAGTAAATATCTAACTGGAAAATATAAACGGCTTGGGGGAGATCTTAGTAAGGAAATTCAAATAGTTGCCCAAGAGGTGGCCGG
>QMUE01000064.1 GCA_003663535.1 Thermococci archaeon | reverse complement strand
TTTCAAATATGGAAACTCCTTCAGATCAAGAGGATAAAAATCATGTATCCAGTTATTATCCCCCTGTATAACAAAACACCGTTTTCCATTGTATTCCATGACCTTCTTTACCCTGTGGATTATCGGATATCTTGTATACGGCCGTCTATATACCACAACATCTCCAGGCTTTATTTCATCGGGTGGAACTCCCTTAAGAAGTACTACATCACCTCTATAGAAAGTAGGTTCCATAGAACCACTTATCACAATAACAAGGGGAGACTCTGTGTGAAGTGCAATCTTTAATCCAGTATGAACTACAAAAACCACTATTAAACTAATGATCAAAAATACAATGTCTCCCTTCCATCCTTTTAGCAACTTTTCTTTGGCCATTTTAATGCCTCCATAAGTGTTCTAATTTTTGCCGGTATCGAACCAATCGCAGTACACGTCTCCAAGCTGATCCTCTTCCCGTCAGTTATATCCAAATGGTATTTAGCCAACTTAAATATTTCCTTTGGCAAACCGTGCCTCCCAAGACCAACTACCAACATAAAGCTTTCCCCTCTAAGGGCCCTTTCCGCAAGTTGAAGTGAGGATATGTTCTTATTCTCATCTGGTTTTCTTGTGGTTGCAACTATCTGGCCAAATTGTGGAGGAAAGCCAAGTTTTGGAAAATCAAGAAGATGAAACTTGTTAGTCTTCGCCAATTCTAAAAGGTATTTTCCGCTCTCTCCTATAGTAGTGCTTTTAGATATCTCACTAGCAATTTCAAGAGGTTTCCTAGATTCAAATGGGAACCCCACAAGTGCAAGATGGAAATCAAAGGCATAACAAATGGGTGCGGCCCTTGCAATTGCCCTCAAGTGAGCTTCATGTAGCTTCTTTGGATCATACGAATTATATAATGATAAAGTAAGCATTTTTGCATCCCTACCAAATAAAAACTTAGCAATATTTATTAAGTTGTTTGTCCAACATAATTCTTGGTAATTATGGTTGAAATTGAAGACTTAATATACTTAGTAAGAAACAAGAAGTATGAAGAAGCTTTAGAGTTAGTTCACCAGTTAAAGGGAAACCTAGAGAAAGCTCTGGCTCTAGGAGCTATGGCTAAAGAAGTCTTCCACATAGATGAGACAATAGCATACAGCCTACTAGAAGACGCTGAATATTTTTCTGAAAAAATAAAGAACAAAAAAGAGAAAGCAATTGCTCTTGCAAATGTAGCATCAGTATATTTCCTGATGAGAAACGTTGACTATGGCATGGCACTCTTTGAAGACGCTCTGAAGGAAACAGAAAAAATAAAAAATACAAAGGAAAAAATAAAACCTCTGACAGAGATAGCATATTATATGGGTATTTCTGGGTTAGTGGAACTTTCTTTCGAGCTGTTTGAAAAAATCTTTGATATAATCATCAACCTTAAAGTCAACTATGTGAAAAAGACAGAGTATTTGCTTGATTTAGGGGATATGATGGAGAAAGTAGGGGATGAGTTGGTTTCTCCAGAGGCCTTAACATTTTATGAACGAGCCCACGATTTATTTGAAAAACTCCATGTGCCTGCAAAAGCCGCCACAGTTGAGAAAAAAATTGACTTAGCAAAAACACTAAACACCGTGGGTCTTCCGGAAATTAGAAATGCAGTGAGAGAAGGCAAGTATATTTATGCTACAAAACTTCTCATTAGGTCTTTCGACGAGGAAAAAATGATAATTGGCCTCCTAGAAATAGCTCTTTGGATGAAAAAGAATGACACTCTTGGTTATAATCAGATTGTAAACACTGCTCTTAAATATCTCAAAAATATCCAATTATCCTCCGACTCAATAGAATACGTTATTAGGCTCTTAATAGAATTAGAGCGCTTTAAGACAGCGTTAGCACTTTCTATGAAAATAGAAGATGTATACTTACGTTCAGAATTTATGGGAGAAATTGCTATAGGAATGATAAAAAGTGGAGAAATTGAAGGAGCTATGAAATTGGCTGAAAGAATTCCAGATGAGCACGTTCGCCTTAGCACCTTAATTGAGTTGAGAAAAATAGTTAAATACTAAAATGGAGGGATAAAAATGATTTTTGATGCTCATTGTGACTTGCCCACATATATTTATGAAAAACGAAGAGAGGGTAAAAATGCAGTTTTAGAAAATGAATTTGCCAAGTTTTTTGGCAAATACATAACTTCCAGAGTGATGGCCGTATGGAGCAAACCAGAAAAGAGGGCCACAGCTCTGAGGTATACTCTAGAAGTGGTGAACACTCTTCACAAAGATATCATTGAGAGTCCAAGTTTTGCTTTCGTAACAACCATTGATGAAATGCGAAATGCTATTAAGAATGGTAAAGTGGCTCTCTGGTTAGGATTAGAGGGTGGGGAACCGATAGAAGACAGCTTGGACTTACTTGAAATCTTTTATAACCTTGGAGTTAGAGTCCTAACACTAACTTGGAATTTAAGAAATGCTATCGGCGATGGAACCTTCGAAAGGACAAAGGGAGGTCTAACAAACTTTGGTGTAGAGGTTTTGGGAAAGGCAGAAGAACTTGGAATACTCATAGATGTTAGTCATTTAAATGAGCAAGGTTTTTGGGATGTAATTGAAACAACTGCGTTCCCGATAATTGCATCCCATTCAAATGTGTATTCCATTTGCGAACATGTAAGGAATTTAAAAGATGATCAAATAAAAGCGATCTCAGAAAGAAAGGGAGTTATCGGAGTTAGCAGCATCCCAGCATTTGTCGACAAAGAAGCTCCCACCCTTGAAAAAATGGTCAACCACATAGAGTATATAGCGGATTTAGTTGGCTACAAATATGTTGGCTTTGGCTTTGATTTTGTTTATTATCTAAGCTGGTGGAAAGAGGAAAGTGTAAAGGGGTTTGAAAATGAAGAGAGAATTCCGGCCTTATTGACCAAATTGGAGGAGTTATTTAGTAAAAAAGAGATCGAAGCAATAACCTTTGGAAATTTTGAAAGAGTTTTTGAAGGAGTTATTGGATAACTAAAAACTTTTTAAGCCCTCTTTCTTTTCTCTACGTTGTGAGAATTATGAATGAGATTTACTTTCTAACCTTCAGAGAGGCCAGAATGATGTTACTCCTCAATGGAGAAGTGAGGTTAAATTTAGATTTGAGAAAGACAAACAGAATTCATAAAGTGATAGTTAAAGAAGATAAAGTAGTTTTTCCCAACGAAAGTGAAATTGAGAAGGATATTCTCAAAAAGATAGCCAAAGACGAGAATACTGTGTATCTCTTAAAAGACTCGCACATCTATAAAGCCGCAATAGCTCACGGAGGGTTCTATAAACTTGTACCAACAATTCCACCAACAATCGAGATAAACGGCGTCAGAATGCACCGGACTAAAGACACAAATCCACTAAAAGACGCACGAAGCAAAGTGGATACTGTAAATCCACAAGAGAATGAATTTGTCTTAGATACATGCATGGGGCTAGGTTACACCGCAATAGAAAGTGCTAAGCGTGGCGCTTATGTAATGACAGTTGAGAAAGACCCTAATGTCATCGAACTCGCTCATCTAAATCCATGGAGCTGGGAAGTCTTCAATTCTCAAAATATTCAGGTTATTCAAGGTGATGCCTCCGAAGTTATCAAAAAATTCAACGATGAAATTTTTAATGTTGTTATTCACGATCCTCCAAGATTTTCTCTCGCTGGACACCTCTATAGCGAGGCTTTCTACAAAGAGCTGTTTAGAGTTTTAAAACCCAAGGGTAGACTTTTCCACTATGTTGGTAACCCAGGAGCCAAATACAGAAAGAAAGATCTACAAAAAGGGGTTATAGAAAGATTAAGAAATGTTGGATTCACAAAAGTCAAAAGGGTTGAAGAAACTCTTGGAGTTGTAGCAACAAAACCTTAAATTTTTAAATCTCCAAAGAAATCTTTCCTCATGCTTTCAATGATCCTAGATCATGTCAAAAAGCGTGATAATACCCTGTAAAAAACAGTAAACAGAATTGATGAGAATTTCAAATGGGGGTTGCTGATGTTACCATTTGGCAAAATTCGGAGTGAGGTTTTAAATAATATAATTTTAAAAAACATAAGTGTTAATGATCCAAAAATCGTTGTTGGGCCCAAAGAAGGGTTTGATGCTGCTGTCCTCGAATATGATGGGAAAAATTATTTAGTAATTGCAACTGATCCGATTTTAGGTGTTCCAAAAGAGCATTTTGGGTTTTTCACATACCACTTTGCATCAAGTGATGTGGCAGTTTTTGGGGCCATGCCCAAATGGTTGATAGTTAACCTTCTCCTCCCTAATGGAACAACAGAAGAAGACCTCAATTCTGTTATGAGAGAACTTAATGCAGAATGCAAAAAGTATGGAACCTCAATTATCGGTGGACACACGGGGGTTTATTCTACATTTTCTTTTGAAAGCCTCGCCCTTTAGGGCGGGGATGGGGTAGACTGTTCAAAGAAAAACCTTTAAACTACCGAAACTTTTTTAAACTTATCAATGTAATAGGGTCTCGGAGAGGCCACCAAAGAACAACTCCATGAAGGGGTTTATCGTGTCCCTCCATCATTGGAGGGAAGACGCCGATAGGCGTCCTTTCAAGACTGCTCACTGTGGCAGTCAAAAACTCTAAAAGGTGGCCTTTGGAGCGATAACCCCGAGCCTCTCCGCTCTTGCGGGAGGTAGGGGTAATGGGCCGAAGACCCGGCCCGCGGGCTGAGCTGAAACTGGTAACGGGAGTAAGTGATGGGCCCACAAACCGAACCGTCCATTAGCGAGGGGTTAACTCGTTGGAACCCTCGCCATTGGTGGGGAGGAGGTCAGTGCCACAACAACAGCTATAGGCATCGTAAAAAAGGATGAACTGAGCCTTCCTCTTGCAAAACCCGGAGATGATATAGTAATAACTAAGGGAATTGCGATAGAGTTTGCAGTTGGTGCTGCATGGTTTAGAGCAGAAGAACTCAAGAAAATTCTCTCTCCCTCTCAAATTTCCTCCCTTCAAGAGATGTACACGCTTGAGACCGTCGTTAAAGATGCATCATTAGCAAAAAAATTTGCACGGGGAATGCACGATGTAACAGAAGGAGGATTAACAACACTACATGAGATCGCTGACAATTCAGAGGTTGGATTTGAAGTTTATTATGAAAAACTGCACATGCCTCCTCTGGTAAAGAAAGTCGTAAAATTTTATGGAGTAAACCCGCTAACGGTCTCTTCAACGGGGACCTTGATAATAATCTCTCCTCAAGAAAATACAAGTAAGCTGATTAAAGTCCTTCATTCACATGGAATAAATGCCTCCACAGTTGGAAAATTCACCGAAGAAAAAGAGAGGATCCTAATAAAAAAAGGCAGAAAAGAAGACTTTCCAAAGTTTGAGAAAGATGCATATGCAGAAATGTATTGATCATTTTATCCTGTACCTTAAGAGTGCAGCTATCCCCCCCAAAGCTTTAAGTTTCTCTCCTCCTTCATGTTCCGAACTAACTACCAAAACTTCCCCGCGTGTTCCCCTAACAAACTCCATTATCTGCTCTATTTTATCCCTGTACTTCCCTTTCATGAGTTCATCTATAACCAAAAGTGTTTCTATAGCCCCATAATTTGCGGCCTCTTCAACTTCTTTTAATCCATATGCAACCAATTTCCCCCTTGATATCTCCGCAATAACCTTCTCCACAAGCTGGACTTCCTTGGCAACTCTGTTTTCGTGGTAGACCTTATCAACTGTCCCTCTTCTGATAACCTCATATATGCCAGTACTTCCTGTAACACTCGTATCCTCTATAACGACTTTCTTTGCCAGATCAGGGTAATTTTCACTCAAAAACTTGTAAAAATTTTCCTTTGTAAACCCCGGACCTGCCACAATAGCCTTGTCCACCCTTTCTCTCTCCATTATTTCAAGCATTGTCTTTGCGAGATCGTGGAAGAATTTCTTCTCCTCACTCTCCCTATCAGCATTGTATCTCTTCCCTCCAAGGTTGTGGGTTATATTTGCAATGTGTTCGACCCCATACTCTCTTACTACGGCAATATCCGCTTCCCCTTCATCAATCACAGTTATCATGACCCTAGCTCTTTGGGAGGCTTTTACTGCTTCCTCTAAACGTTCTATATGGTGTCGTTTCCACTTTTCCTTCTGGATCGTGATTATGTTATTCTCCTCAATAGCCAGAGTATGATATTTGCCAATAGGGACTTCTTCCCTTGAACTGGAGACTATAGGACCAGTTATTCTAAGGGCATTTGCGAATTTATGAAAATTAACCTTTTCAACCTTTATCCCCAGAAATACGGGAATTGTCTGAACTTTTTCTGGCCTTAGAGAATCACTCCTCTGACTTTGTTTTCTAAAGGTTTTGGCATAAACAATGTCCCCCTCTTCAATAACGTGATAAAGATGCCAGAGGTCATCAAGAGTTTCTACCTTTACCTTGATTTTACCTTCTTTAGGATCCTGATGAATTATCTTCACTCTCATCACCAACTTGAAATTCATCACTCACTTTTTAAATATACAGCGCAACTTTTAAAAAGCAACCTTGTTTATTCACCTTGACTAGGCGGTGAAAACCGCGGGATGTTCCGCTCTACGGAGAACCACAAACAGTGAAAGACGAGGTGGAAAAAATGGGAATGTACAAATACATTAGGGAAGCTTGGAAGAATCCAAAAAAGACATATGTAGGAGACCTGTTAAAACAGAGGATGGTTAAGTGGAGAAGAGAACCGAGCATTGTGAGAATTGAAAGACCCACCAGACTTGACAGGGCTAGAAACTTAGGGTACCAAGCTAAACAAGGTTATGTTCTTGTAAGAGTTAGAGTGAGAAAAGGTGGACGAAAGAGACCAAGATGGAGAGGAGGAAGAAAACCCTCAAAGATGGGTCAGGTTAGATACTCACCAAAGAAATCCTTACAATGGATTGCTGAAGAGAAAGCTGCACGCAAGTTCCCCAACCTTGAGGTTCTTAACTCCTACTGGGTTGGGGAGGATGGTATGTATAGATGGTTTGAGGTCATACTTGTTGATCCACATCACCCAGTTATAAAGAGCGATCCAAAAATAGCATGGATTGCCGGAAAGGCCCACAAAGGTAGAGTCTTTAGAGGACT
>QMUE01000063.1 GCA_003663535.1 Thermococci archaeon | reverse complement strand
CTCCAAGATATACTAACCTTATTGGAAGGTTCTTTGATTTAAAGTAGTGATTAACTTGTCTGTAAACTCTAGCAATTAATCTTTCATTGAAAGTATTGCCAACGTGCACGAATCCTATGAGTTCCATGTTCTATCACTTGTTTGATTGTTACTATTCTTTTTCTATAAGAAAAGCTTATAAAATTACCTAAGAATTTGTCTTGGGCGATGGCGTCCGCCCGGGGCTTCGAGCCTGAACCGCCCAATAAGGGCTGATGACGCCTGTTCTCCGCTAAAAGTTTGGGAGGCGGTAGAATGGGCTCGAAGCTAGAGGATTATGTAAATCTTAGGGGAGTTTTGAAATATATCGAAGAGAGAAGACACGAAGATGGAGGCTACTGTTTCGTCTCCCTCTTAAATGAGACAAACATAAACGACACCTACTATGCAGTTAAAATCTATGACCTGTTGGGCATGGAGGTGTCGGAGAAAGAAAAGACTATAAGATTTCTCCACAACTCTTTAAAGCCACAACAAGCTGTTGTTGCAATATCCATGGCCGTTGAAGGGCTTGCAATTCTAGGAGCAAAAGACCTTGCGAAAGAAGGTCTTTCGTTGGTGTTTAAGAAATATAAACCTCTTGAAGGTGAGTTTGCAGTAGGCCTTGGAGGTAGTGAGGAATTTGGAACTGCAACTCCGCTTGAAGCAACATACTGGGTTCTCAGAGCATTTAAAGCGGTAGATTATAGACTCTCCTCAGAGGAGAAAGAGAGGATAAAGAATTTCGTTGAAAACTTTAGAAAAGGAAATGCCTATGGAGTAAACCAAGCTACAACTACCATGACGTACCAGGCAATATTTGCACTCAACTCTCTAGGTTATGAAGTCCCAAAAACTAAACATTTTCACAGATGCGAGGTGTACGGAGGCTTTACAGAGGTTCCATACTCTCTTCCACCCTACTTGGAGCCAACGTTCTATGCATTGAGGGGCCTAAAACTCCTTGGTGAAAAGCCACGCTATGTGAAGAGCCATATTCAATTCATAAGGACGCTTCAAAACCCCAATGGGGGCTTTAGAAGGAGTCTTGAAATGGGTATCTCAAACTTTCAGAACACTTATAGAGCTTTGAGGACACTTGATGACATTTTAAGCTTTTAATATTGGGATTCGGGAGGGTAAAAGAAATGAACGCTAAAGTTCTCTTGACAGTTGGCATTGGGGGCATGCTTGGTGCCATAATGCGCTACAGCATCACAGGTCTGGTCCCTGTTTACAAAGACTTTCCTATAGGAACCCTCTTGGTAAACAGCATAGCTAGCTTCCTGTTAGGCTATCTCTACGGTTTGATCTTCTTTGGTTACGAGGTTTCTCCTAATTGGAGGACATTCTTTGGAACGGGATTTTGTGGCAGCTTGAGCACTTTTTCGACTTTTTCCTACGAGACTTTTAGCCTTTTGCGTGAGAGAGAGCATTTCCTTGCCCTTCTAAACATCTCGGCAAACGTTATAATAACTGTAAGCTTAGTATTCTTAGGGTTTGTTCTTGCAAGGAGGTGAAAGTATGGTAGAAATTGAGCACTGGAATACTTTAAGAATGAAAATTTATATAGGAGAGAACGATGCTTGGCATGGCAGGCCGCTCTATAAGTCAATAGTGGAAAAATTGAGAGAAATGGGGCTTGCCGGGGCCACTGTTTATAGGGGTATTTATGGGTTTGGAAAAAAGAGCAGAGTGCACTCAAGCGACGTTTTAAGACTTTCCACGGATTTGCCAATAATAATTGAAGCTGTGGACAGAGGGCACATGATTGAGAGGGCCATAAATGAAATAAAGCCCATGATAAAGGACGGCATGATAACGGTTGAGCCGGTTATAGTAGTGTGGGTTGGGACCAAGGAAGAGATAAAGAAGTTCGAGGAAGATGCAGTAAGGGAAAGATGAATATTGTATTGGTATTTATTACTTCTTCAACTTGTTGAAAGCTTATAAGCAATAATTTTATAAAGAACGTACTTCAATAATACAATTGTGAGAGTGGTATGAGTTGGATGAATTTTATGAATCCACCTCTTGTTTTGGGGCAGGAACTTTTAGAAGGTTACTTTATCCTCTCTTCTCTTCCCTTTGCTTTGGGAGTATTAGGAAATTTTCTTAGAATTCTTGATACAGACAAAAAACCAAAGCAACAAGAGACCCCTCTTTCTTCTGGAGCATGGGTCTATCCCTCGTTGAACGTTGACTATCTTATTGCTAATCTTTTAAAGGATAAAAAGCTTGTTGGTATTGTCAGAAATCTTCATCTTTTTGAAAAATATGATTTTCCGTGTTTGTGGATAAGCAAAATCGAAAAAGAGAATTCAGTTAGACCGACACATCTTGAGAAAATTCTTCATTGGGTGGTCACAACAATTACACATGATCATGGTCTAATTTTTGATGGAGTAGAGTATCTTATCTTAGAAAATGGGTTTGAACCGACTTTTAAATTCCTTCTTAATTTGAAAGATCGTATTTTACTGAGGAATTCGATTCTTGTTCTTGTTGTG
The DNA here is from genome assembly GCA_003663535.1 of Thermococci archaeon. Taxonomy (GTDB): domain Archaea; phylum Methanobacteriota_B; class Thermococci; order Thermococcales; family Thermococcaceae; genus Thermococcus_A. Next base: position 4,648 of record QMUE01000063.1, on the reverse strand, counting down.
GATGAAAGGGCTCTTGAGGAAAGACAGCTTTCTCTTCTGTATAGGGAGTTTAGAAGGATTTCCCCCATAAAACAGCAACCTTAAATATTCTCCCTTCCAAGTCTACCTTGGTGAGAAAAATGCTTCATCATGTCAAGCTTATACATGCCACAAAGAGCAGGAAGCTTGTTGGGAAGAAAATAGTTCTTGCTATACCTGGAAGTATAGCGGCCGTTGAGTGTGTAAAGCTCGCAAGGGAGCTCATAAGACATGGGGCTGAAGTTCATGCTGTCATGAGTGAAAGTGCCCAAAAGATAATCCACCCCTATGCTATGGAATTTGCTACTGGCAATCCAGTTGTCACAGAAATTACGGGATTTGTGGAGCATGTTGAATTGGTGGGAGAGCATGAAAATAAAGCAGATTTAGTCTTGGTCTGTCCTGCAACAGCCAATACCATTTCAAAGATAGCCTGTGGAATTGATGATACACCAGTTACAACTGTCGTAACGACTGCTTTTGCCCATACCCCGATAATGATTGCTCCAGCCATGCACTCTACAATGTATGAGCATCCCATAGTCAAAGAGAACATAGAAAAGCTCAAAAAGCTTGGAGTTGAGTTTATTGGCCCGAGATTTGAGGAAGGGAAGGCAAAAGTGGCAAGCGTTGAGGAGATTGTTTACCGCGTAATTAAAAAGCTCCATAGGAAGGACCTGGCTGGAAAGAGAGCCCTCGTAACTGCTGGGGCAACGAGAGAATACATTGACCCAATAAGGTTTATCACAAATAAGAGTAGTGGCAGGATGGGGGTTGCTATAACAGAGGAGGCAGAGTTAAGGGGAGCTGAGGTGACTTTAATAAAAACCAGAGGAAGTGTGCCTAGCTTTGTAGAGAAGCAGATAGAGGTAGAGACAGTTGAAGAGATGCTTGAAGCAATAGAACGAGAGCTCTCAAGCAAAAAATACGATATCGTGGTTTTAGCTGCAGCGGTGAGTGACTTTACCCCCAAAGAGAAAGCAGGGAAAAAGATAAAGAGCGGCCAAGCTTTGATCCTTGAGCTCGTTCTAACACCGAAGATAATTCAGAAGGTCAAGGAGATCCAGCCCAATGTCTTCTTGGTGGGATTCAAGGCAGAGTATGGAGTTGGCGAAGAAGAGTTAATTGAGCAAGCGAGGAAGCAAATAGAGAAGGCAAAGAGTGATGTGGTCATAGCGAATAGAGGAGAAATAGCATTTGGAAGCGAAACCAACGAAGTTTACTGGGTCACCAAAGAAAGCTATGAAAAGTTCCCGCTCATGAGCAAGAGAGAGCTTGCAAAAAAGATTTGGGATAAGATTGTAGATATGCTAGGATGAAGCTAACTCCCTCTGCCTTAACGAGTTAGACTTTTAAATGTTGCTTTTTATTTTTAAATCTCTTTTGGCAGCACCAGAATGCCCAGTTCTGTTATTATCCCTCTTATGTATTTCCAGTGTGTTGCATCAAAGAGATAGTTTCGTATTATCATATGATCTCTCTTGAATTTTCTTTCGATGATTTTAATATCCTCTGCTCTTGCCTCTGGATGGATTTTAAAGGTCTCAGCGGCCACGTAAAACGGAATACCATTGTCATTACATGCCAGAGCTAGTAAATATGTCCCGGCTTTATTGAATACATAGCCGTCTTTGGTGATATTATCGGCTCCAACCAAAGCCAAGGTTGCTTTCTTTGCAAAGAGGCCTAACTGTGCGTCTGTTATGACCTCAAATAGAATTTCAAACTCTTCAAGTTTTTTGGCAAAAACTAGTCCCTCATAATCAGGTCCACTTTCGCTTATAATTATTTTAAAGGCCTTTCCTTTTTCTTTGGCTTTTTTTAAGATTTCAAGAACCGTTGAAGAATAAGAATGAGTGATTATAATTTCATTCTGGTCTATAAGTTCACTTCCAATGTTTCCGATCTCACGTTTTGCCTCTTCACTTAATCGTATGAACTCATTGGCTTTTGCAGCTACGAATTCGGGATTATCAATTATTGGAATGAATCTCACTAGATTGTAAAGGGATGCCATTGTTGGATTCACATTGAGGATTTCAACTCCGAGTTCTTTTAATCCATTAAGGAATTCTTCCCCTTCAAGAGTCTCAGCAAGCCTTGCGTAAGCTTTAGCACCCATCTTTGCAAGGTAAGAAGCTCCCCGAATTCGCTCTTCACTCATTTTCCTTACGAGCTCTTTTACTTCTTGTGGAAGCATTGTATCACTCCATATCCTTCTATTCTTTAGAGTTTAAAAGATTTTTTCGCTATTATAACCCTTTTTAAATTTTTCTGGGAAAACTTATTAATTCTAAGGATGAACTCTTAACGGTGGTGTGAATGAAATACAGTGAGCTGAATGCAGATGTGAAAAGGGTTTATGCAAAAATAAGGACATTGGATGATTACCACTGGCACATTTATGAAGACACGATTATAGGGCATCACAGGAAAAGTGAACTTCCTATAAGAATAAGTGTCGTAGGAAATAAAGGGGAGGCTGAAAAACTAAGTGAACAAAAAAACGGGCCAGGAATCGATATTGCAGTTCTTCCAAACAACAATACATTTTATATTAAAAATGGTGTTTTCATACTTTCCGAGAGATTTTTAAAGGCCACCCTCATGGATATTAACGATCACATAGTATGGAGTGGGTTTAGAGTTATTGAGAGAGATGGAAGACTCATGCAAGAGGACACCTATGAATATTTGGGAGGTCCTTTGATAAGACATCTCAAAAGCAACATGATGAATGGGCAGGATTATGTATTCTGGCAGTTCTACAAATGTGAAAAATGCGGAAAATACGTCGATATAGAGAGCGTTCCGGAGCATCTTGCCAAACACGGCATCAGTGTTGCAAAAAAAGACAGTGAAGAGTACGAGATCTTTGAGTTGAATTTCCTTGAAGGGAAAATCTTCAACAAATTTGGAGAGGAAGTTCCCCAAAACAAGTTTGCCCCAGAAGCACGGGCTTTTCTGAAGGAGATGTTCGGTGAGCCAAAGGCTTAAGAGGAATGAATCTCTTCTTTTTCTTCTTAATCCAAAAATAAAGTTAAGGGGGAGATCATCCCCTGAACTTTGGTCTCATACTTACCAGTGGAGGTAGGGGTCTTGGTTTGTACGGGAACCCTTCTGTCTTCTGTCTTATCTCTTTTATCAAATCTTCAACGTGTATCTCGTACTGCTTGTTGTCTTCCCTCTTTCTAACTGTGATAACTCCCATTCTCTTCTCGTTCTCCCCCACTACGATTATATATGGTATCCACTCCTTCTCTGCTTCTCTAATCTTCTTGTTGAGTCTCTCGTTTCTATCATCTACATCTGCTCTTATCTTTGCACCTTCCAGTTTCCCTGCAATGTAAAGGGCGTAGTCCAGATACTTCTCACTCACCGGAATAACCCTTACTTGAATGGGACTGAGCCATAGTGGATACATTGGTTTTTTGCCTTTTTTCATAAGTTTTGCTTGTTTTTCTAGTATTGCATACATAACACGCTCTATTGCACCACTGGGGGAGCAGTGGAGGAGTAGTGGGTACTTTTCTTGTCCTTCCTCATCATAGTAAGTTATTCCAAATCTTTGGGAGTTTTCAACATCTATCTGGACTGTACTTAGGGCTGCAGCTTTGTCGAGATTGTCTACAAAGTTAAATTCGAATTTTAGTATGAAATAGAAGAATCTCTGTTTCCACATCTCTATAAGGACCGGTTTGCCAATTATTCTGGTGAGATCTACTATGAAATCCTTATTTTCATTCCAAAAGTCTTCTGTAAACCTTATTGCTACTTCATAGTCCTCGGGTGTTAGTCCAACTCCTTTAAGCACTTCCATACTCAGTTTGTACTGCTTCTTGAACTCTTCCATGGCCTGCTGTAAGTTTTTAGCAACCGTATGCATATCAGGCATTGTAAAGGCCCTAAGTCTTCTAAGACCACTTAACTCTCCGCGTTTTTCTCTTCTAAATGAATATCTCGTGAGTTCATACATTCTAAGTGGCAAGTGGCGATAACTGATTGTAGCATCTTTCTTTATAAGGAACTGACCAAAGCAAGCTGCAAACCTTAAGAAGAATCTCTTGTCTCCGCTCTTAACTACATACTGTCTTGCAGGGAATCTGTTGAGATATTTCTCTAGGGCAGGATGCTCAAAATCATACATAATAGGTGTCTCTACTTCCATTGCGCCGTATTCAATGACTTTCTCTGTAACATAGTTTTCCAGAAGGGATTTGATTAGTCTTCCCTTTGGATAGTACCTGAGGTTCCCTGGGTCACTTCCCTCTTCATAGTCTACAAGCTCCTGCTCAAGCATTATTTTTACGTGAGGGGGTTCTTCTGTAACGACCCTGCTCTTATTTATCTCATAGTTTGCAAACTTTTTGAGATTTTCATATCCGGAAAAGTCAAACTTATCGACCTCTACAAGCTCCCCTTCGGGTGTCAATATGTACCAATAACTAACGAGCTCTTCTTCCTTCTTAAGAGCTTCTGGGACCTCTTCTTCCTTCTTGGCTTCACCAGGAACAATTGTCCTTGAAAGCTCTGCTAGTGGATGGCCTTTGCAGCTAAGTTTGAATGCTTTATAATAACCAAATGGGGCCCTTCTAACGTTATACCCCTTGTTTTTGAGCTCATTTTCTAT
>QMUE01000062.1 GCA_003663535.1 Thermococci archaeon | reverse complement strand
TGATAGTAGAAAATATTTGCAAAAGCGTAGGCTTATAAAGGTATTAAATAAACTACCTGAGGTGATGTTCATGCCAAGAAACGATAAAAATAGGAGTGTTGAGGGTGAAGAGGTTATTAGAGTTCCTCTTCCAAGGAATAACCAAGTATTTGGAGTAGTGGAACAAGCACTAGGATCAGGGTGGATGGATGTTAGATGTGCCGACAATAAGATAAGAAGATGCAGAATTCCTGGCAGATTTAGGAGAAGAATGTGGATTAGAATCGGTGACGTGGTAATAGTAGAGCCTTGGGAAGTTCAAAGTGATGAAAGGGCGGATATTGTGTATCGTTATACAAGAACCCAGGTAGATTGGCTTTTAAGAAAGAAAAAAATTACACAAGAGTTTCTTAGCGGCGGTTTAACTCTGTGATGAACAATGAACCCTAAGGATCTTGATAGGAAAATCTCTCAGATTTTAGGATTAGATGAACGTAGAGAAAAGGATAATGAGCTCTATAAAGTATTTAGCGAAGTGTTTGATAAGACAACGATCGACACCCTTGCGTACTTTCATAAAAGAGGAAAGATAAAGCGTCTATTGGGCGTGATCTCCACTGGAAAAGAGGCGAATGTGTTTAAGGGTGTTGACGAGGATGGTAGTTATGTAGCGGTTAAAGTTTATCGTACTTATACTACTGAGTTTAGAAGGATATGGGAATATTTGGCAGCAGATCCGAGAATAAGTTACCTGCCAAAGGATATAAGAAAAATGGTATTCATATGGACAAGAAGGGAGTTTAAAAACCTCCAAAGAGCCATGAAATACGCAGTTAGGGTCCCAGAACCAATAGTATTTAGTAATAATGTCCTCATAATGGAGTACATAGGGGATGAATGCCCAGCCCCCAGATTAAAAGATGTTGAACGTGATTTAAATAAAAAAGAATTTGAAGAGCTTTATGAATTTGCAATGGAATCGATTGAAAAACTCTGGAAAAGAGGGGACATGGTTCATGGAGATCTGAGTGAGTATAATATATTAATTTGGGAGAAACCTGTGATAATTGATTGGTCTCAGGCGACTGTAAAGAGAAACAGGATGGCTTTAACACTGCTTTATAGGGATTTAAGAAATATAACAAATTACTTCGCTAAAAAAGGGATCAAAGTTGATAACCCTGATGAAAAGTTTAGAGAGCTCTCAGGTGATTAATATGGATGAGTTTGAAGAAAAGCTGAAGAAGTATGAATATGTGGATAAAAAAGAGAGTAGAAAAGATCCATTGGAGATTGAAGAGTTTGTGGCAATTGGTGAGCAGGAAGAGTTTGTGAGAATTTCTAAAGAGAGAATTGGGGTAGTCATTGGTAGGAAAGGTGAGACAAAGAAAAAAATTGAAGATGCTACAAAGACTAAGATAGATATTGATAGTAACACAGGAGAAGTGTTCATCACTTCAACTGAAGAAACAGAAGACCCGTTAGCAGTTTGGAAAGCCAGAGATATAGTTCTTGCTATTGGAAGAGGGTTTTCTCCGGAAAGGGCATTTAGGCTTCTAAATGAGGGAGAAGTTCTTGAAGTTGTGGAGTTGACTGATGTCATTATAGGGAATGAAAGGAATGCTCTCCCACGAATTAGAGGGAGGATTATTGGAAGAAAAGGGAGAACCAGAGAAATCATTGAAGAAATGAGTGGAACGGAAATAAGTGTTTATGGAAAGACTGTTGCAATTATTGGAAATCCACTTCAAGTCCAAGTGGCAAAAACTGCAATTGAAAAACTTGTTAAAGGTTCTCCCCACGGAACTGTTTACAAGTACTTAGAAAGAAGGAAAAAAGACCTAGAACTAGAAGGAGGTATGTATTATGGCGAATTCTGAGGCAGACAAACTATTTAAAGAGTTTAAAATCCAGAGTGTCAGTGAATTTTTTAGAAGAAATGCTGCAATGCTTGGTTATACCGGAAAACTGCGTTCATTCACAACACTGATTCATGAGGCAGTGACAAATTCTCTTGATGCTTGTGAAGAGGCTGGAATACTTCCTTATGTTAGAGTTGAAATAGAGGAACTTGATACAGAACATTATAAGATAATAGTGGAAGATAATGGTCCTGGAATTCCTGAAAAGTTTATTGCACACGTGTTTGGTAAGATGCTTGCAGGTACAAAGGCTCACAGAAATATTCAAAGTAGGGGACAGCAAGGTATAGGTATTAGTGGCGCTGTGATGTTTGCTCAGATTACGAGTGGTAAAGCCACTAGAGTTATCACTTCTACAGGTGGAGAGGAGATAATAGAAGCTTGGGTTGGTATTGATGTAGAGAAAAATGAGGGCAAGATCTTCAAGAAAATAAAGCACTCAAACCCAACAGGATGGAGAGGAACAAGAATAGAAATGGAAGTTAAGGATGTTCGTTACATTCGTTCAAAACAAGGGCCTTACTGGTATCTAAAGCTTACTGCGATAGTTAATCCTCATGCACACATAGAGTTTATAGAACCTGATGGTAAACTCATAGTTTTCTCAAGGAGCAGTGAGGAGGTTCCAGAACCTCCAGAAGAAATGAAGCCACATCCTAAGGGGATTATGACTGATGACATTTATCGGATGACCAAAAGAACAACAAGAACTACTGTGAGGACTTTTCTCATAGGAGAGTTTTCGAGAATAAGTGACAAAAAAATAGACGAGCTGGTACAGTATATAACTGCATTGAGGCTTATAAAAGGAGAAGAAGAGCAAAGTGTAAAGGAGCAGCTCTTAAAGAGGCTTGTAAATGGTGAAGTGGATAAAATAATCGCAAGCTTTGGAAAAAGTGGAAAAAAAGTTCTTAGAGAAGTCAGGAAGATAATGGAAAAACCTCCAAGAAAACTAACGTGGCATGAGGCAGAAGAAATTGTTGAGGCATTCAAATACATGACGTTTTTGGCACCCCCTACTCACGGATTGAGGCCTATTGGAGATGAGAATATAGAAAAAGGACTTACCGGAATTTTAAGGCCAGAATTTGTAACTGCTGTAACTAGGGCACCAAAGGTCTATAGGGGTGGCATTCCATTCCAAGTTGAAGTGGGCCTTGCCTTTGGTGGGGAGCTAAGTAGTGGTCTTGATCTCCTAAGATACGCGAATAGAGTGCCATTGCTCTTTGATGCGGGGTCATGTGTGATAACCTCTGCAGCGAGAAATATTGATTGGAAACGTTATAGAGTTGATGACGTTGACAGAACGCCATTAGCACTTCTGGTTAATGTAGTCAGTGTTCATGTTCCCTATACATCTACTGGGAAGCAGAGTGTTGCAAGTGAAGAGGAGATATATGAGGAGATAAGGCTCGCAGTGATGGAGGTTGCAAGAAGGCTTGCAAAGTACTTAGGTGGGAAACACCGCAAACTCTACCAAGTTAAAAGAAGAAAGACATTTGAAAAGTACGTTCCTGAAGTTTCAAGGGCTTTAAGCATACTTACGGGTATCTCAGAAGGTGAGATTGAGGAAATGTTGGTAACGATTATCGAGAAAAAGTTTGAGAGTATAGAAGAACAAGCAGTGGGGGCTGAGAGCAATGCTTAAGCGTGAAAAACCAAAAGAAAGATTTAGCTATGATCCTAAAAAGGTTCTCCAACAATTGGAAAGGTTTGGAAAAAAAGTACTGGAGGAGATAGCTGCAGGAAGGAATCCATTCATAGATGTTCCTACAAGGGGGCTCAGTAACGTTTACTTTGATGAGAGGGATCGTTTGATTAAAATGGGGGATAAGACTTCGAGAAGGTATCTCTTTCATGTTGCTCATGCTAGAAAATTTATGCAGACTCTTTTGATAGCGGCCTACATAAAACGGCTTGTAGGTGAAGGAAAACACGCAAGTTTGAGAGAAGCATATTATGCGAACAAGCACACCATTCTTGGTAGTAAAGAAAACACATTTGAAGATCAAAGTGAGAGTGATCCGGTTATAGAGGACTTGGAGCGTATGTTTGGTGTTCTTAGAGAAGAAATGCATATCACAGCAGATAGGAGAGGTTATATTTATGGGAACGTAGTCATCAGGGATGGTGAAGACGAGTTTAATGCTTCAAAGCTTGGTATGGGTGGATGGGCAGTACCTGGGACAGTGGAGCACATAGAGTTTCCAGAAATAAATGTTGATTATGTATTGGTGGTTGAGACTGCTGCTATGGCAGATAGGTTGATTGAGGAAAAATATCCAAAGAAAGAGAAAGCATTAGTAGTTGCCACCCAAGGACAGGCTTCTCGTGGTGTCAGACGTTTAATACATAGGCTTCATTATGAGGAAGGCCTTCCAATAATTGTCTTTACTGATGGAGATCCATATGGATGGTATATTTATTCCACAATAAAACAGGGTTCAATAAACTTGGCGTACCTTAGTGAAAAACTTGCTACTCCAGAAGCAAAATTTGTAGGAATGGCAATGGACGATATAAGGAAATATGGCCTTGAGAATGTCACTGAAAAACTTAAAGGGATTCCTCCTAACAAAAAAGGTGGCCCTACAGGAGATTACAAACGTATCATAGAGGAGATGAACTACCCTTGGTTCCAGAGCAAAGAATGGCAAAGACAGCTTAAACTGGCCCTTAAATGGGGAGTTAGGATTGAACAGCAAGCCCTAGCCAATAAGAGCTTGGAATTCGTTGCTAAAGAGTATCTTCCTGAAAAAATCGGTAAAGAGGAATTACTTCCATGACAACAACGGAGGAGCTCATAGCTCAAATTAATAGGGGTTTGGATGATATAAGAATACACACAAATAGGTTATTTGAAAATTTCGATCCTCGTTATTTAGCTTTTAATTTAAATAGAAACCTTATGGTTCTCAGAGGCATGGAAGATGAGCTTTCTCGTAGAGTTGGTGAATCTCGTATGTATGCCGGGTCTTTGGGCAAAAAAGAAAGAGATCCACATATTCGTAGAATTTTCTTAAGGAATCACTACCGCATGCTAACTCTAGAGAGACTTAGAACAGCCATAACCGCCCATAAAATTGCCCTTGCTACAATAGACTCCCATTATACTTTTTACAAGAGAAAAAAAGAAGTAGATATCAAAAATGTCACAAACAAGAGAGATCTTGAGAAGTTAAAGGTGGCTGAAAAGAGCATAAAACTTGGAAGGCTTGAAGTTCTTCCACACCTTGCATATTCAGGGGACGTTCTTAAAATTCTTAGTCAGCAAGATAACAAGGTAAGAGACACATTTAAGGAGATAAAATCGAAACTCAAAGAAAAAGGACAGATAAGGAAGAAGGGTATAAGAATTGAAGTAGAGTATTGGCAAGAAGGTAGATTAAAGAAGGAACGTTTAGATTTTCCGATAGAAGCAGATATAGACAGCGAATTAAGAAAACGTTTTGGACGGAAGTATAGATGGAGGGTTTTAAGCTACATCAAAACTAAGGGAGTTCTAATAGCTAGTCATTACACCGTTGATAACATTGCTTTGGCATATGCCTCAACGTATCCAGAAAAAGGTGTTGAAGCTCTTGCTCTTGACTTTTTCAGGTATTATTACCTCACTTCTGAAAAAGAAAGAGAATCTATCGGGCTTTATCCTCAGATAAAGCCTTGTATCAATTGTCATTATTCAATCTTTGATACTCCTTTTATGAATGAGCCAGAGTTCCGAACTGGCTTTGGAAGCATGTTAATTATCAAGAAATGTGAGATAGAAGGCCTTTTGAGTGGAAGAAGAAGTGAGATCTCGAACATTCCCAATTATCTCCTTGGAGGGGTTATTCTATATGGTGTTAGCTCATTTGATGAGAGGAAAGTCAGCAACCTTCTTCAGATTGATGGGAGTGAATTAAAAGATGCCATAGAGAAGTTCGTTCTTTCTGGACTTCATATATCACTTTTTGAAGATGTGGGGAAATTTGAGAAGTTCATGCCCAAGAGTGATAAGGCCAAACAATTTTTGGAACTCCTCCAAGGGTGAGTGGGATGAAAGTGGAGATAAAAGCGAGAAATAATGAAGAACTCTTGAAAAAAATAGATGAAACATTAAACGGAGAAGTCACCGAAGTGTACATAAATCTCCGTCCTACCAAGATAATTCTTGTGAAAATACTAGAGAGAGCTCCTAATGTCAAGATTATTGAATGCCCCCCAAGTCTTTACCCTAAAGTTTCTAAGAAAATCATAAGGGCCCTCAGTCAGATGGGAATAAAGTTGGTTCCAGCAAATCATTCCCGTGGAAGGCCTAAAAAATATAATGCTGCTATTATAAAACAGATTGAGGAGTTAGTGAGGAAGGGTAAAACTCCCAAAGAGGTAAGTCAAGAACTAAACATTCCACTGAGAACGGTTTATTACATAATTAACGGGCGATAACAGATGAGGCGATTGGTACCTTTTGTGATACTGTTGGTTCTCATTACAGTGCTCTTTAGAGCTACCGTGGAGCATGGACAAAGTTCATTCAACATTGAGATTCTATATCTTGCATGGGCAACTCTTTTTTTCGGACTTCTTGGATATGCTATATGGTTTCTCTTTGAAAAAGGAATACCAATAATGCCAGTAAAAAGACGTAAACGAACCAAGGGGGAGTATTTGAGGGAATTGATTATAATCTTGGCAATTGTTATAGCCCTTAGGGCACTTTTTAGCAAAAGAGTAGGGCCTTATAGAGGTGTTAAGGCGCCGGTGATAAAATATCCCAAGTTCGGCTTCTCCAACGGCACTTTTACCTCGTGAAAGCCTCGCCCTTCAGGGCGGGGAGGAGGTCAGAAACCTCTTCCGGATTATGCTTATTTTATTCCTATTTTCGTGTTTATTGTTATTATTGGTGTTCTGGTCTTTTATAGAAAAAAAGAACACCAAAAAATTGAAATTACTAAATTTGATCCTGGGATAACTTTCGATACAATTGAGGGATCATCTGAAGAGAGAATAATTAAAATGTACAAAAATGTTGTTGCAGGTCTTATAAAAAGAGGATATCCATATCAAAAGAGTTGGACTCACTGGGAGCATGAAGACAAATTGAAAGACATCTTCGAGGACTTGGAGGACTTAGACAATATTACAAGAGTTTTTGAAAAGGCAAAGTATGGATACAAGCTTGATAAAGAGGACATCAAAATTGCTAAGCAGAGTTATGAAAAGCTGATGCACTTTTTGAGATAAGTTTAAAAGAAGTGTTTAGGTTCTCCTAATGGTGGTGAGAAAATGTTCGAAACTCAAGAAGAAATTCCGGAAATCAGAGA
>QMUE01000061.1 GCA_003663535.1 Thermococci archaeon | reverse complement strand
ATATGATCAAAATCTTCTTCCTATTGTTGAAAGTCCTGAGAGCAAAAGACTTATTGGTGTCATAACAAAAAGAGATATCTACAAAGCATACTATCGGGCAATAAGAGAAATGTATATAGAAAACTAATTACCTAAAAAACATTCCTATCATGTAAAAGAGAAGCTTTGCAGCAGTTAAGGCCGTGACATCTCCAAGCTCCATTCCAGCCACTTCCATTATATCAAAGCCAATGACTCTTTTGTGCTCCACAAGCCACTCCAAAGCCTCTATCACTTCCCAAAATCCTAAGCCACCTGCTTCGGGGGTCCCCGTAGAAGGCACCATTGAAAGATCAAAGACATCTACATCTATTGATATGTATATTGGTTCCGGGAGTTTTTTCACGATCTCCTTGAAATTGTTGATACTATAGTCTCTGACATGAACCCATGGAATATCATTCTCTCTCGCGTATTCCGCTTCATCTTTCGTGCCGCTTCTTATTCCAAACTCAGCGACCTTTATACCAAGTTCCGAAATCCTTCTTGCAACACACGCATGGTTCCATGGATTTTCTTCATAGCTCTCCCTTAAATCAAGGTGAGCATCAAACACCACGTAGCTTTTTGGCTTTAGTGCTTTCACTGGGGCAAAGGCCATAGAGTGTTCGCCACCAAGAACTATAGGGATAGCCCTTGGATTTATTTTTTTTATTTCCTCTATTGTCTCAACCCCCCGCTTTATAGTCTCAAGGGGACTTCCCGCAACAATTACCAAATCGCCTACATCAGCTATCCTAATTTCACTTAAATCAATATTATAATCCAAGATATAACTCTCCAAGTTAAGTGTAGCCTGTCTTATCAAAGTAGGCCCAAATCTTGTTCCGGGCTTGTAGGAAGTTGTTCCATCAAAAGGAATCCCCAGTATAACAAAATCCGCATCCTCTACATCACTCATCGGGAATTCAAGCTTTAAACTTTCATATGTATAAAGAAGCTCCATTTCCCCCACCGAAGAGAGGTTTAATAAGTGAGTTAAAAAGTTTTGGAAAAATAAACCCAAGAAAAGAAATCAGCTACTTTCTCCTTTAAGCTTCATAATCTTTATTCTTCCAAGAGTTTCCCAGTACTCGACGTTAATTCCCTCTTTAAGCTTATCTTTGATCTCGTCATTAACCCCTGTAGCTATTGGAACATCAAAGAGATCGTAAGTTTCCATGTCCATGAGTTGGACAGTATCAGGAGTGATAGCTATAATCTGTCCTGTTCTCTTGTCAATAATTGGAACGTCAACTTCAGCGCTTGTTGGCTTTACAATGCTCCTGACCTTACCATCAAATATCCCAACAGCTTCAATTCTTGCTTTTGCTGAACCGTGCTTTCCAGGGGATGAAACAGTAATGTTGCCTATTCTGCATGGTTCATCATCAATAAGGATGTACCTACCTGGTTTGAGCTTACTAACCTGAACTCTAGTCTTATCTCCCATTTTCTTTACCTCCCACAAACGTTCTTGATGTGGTTTATTTTAAGCATTTAAAAAATTTTTGAAAAAAGTTTACCTCGTGAAAGCCTCGTCCTTCAGGGCGGGGATGTAAGAATCCTAAAATCGGCACTTGAGTAGAAACCTTTTTAAATTCTTGTAACGTAATAAGGCCTAGGAGAGGCCACCGTCAGATATCCCCTCCAAAGGGGTTTACTCGTGTCCCTCCCCCTCGGGAGGGAAGACGCCGATAGGCGTCCTTTCAAAACCGCCTTCGGGCGGTTGAAACCATTGGAGTGGCCTTTGAGACGATAACCCCGAACCGCTCTGCGGTAGGGGTAACGGGCCGAAGACCCGGCCCGCGGGCTGAATTGAAACCGGCAACGGGAGTAAGTGATGGGCCCGTAAACCGAACCGCTCGTTAGCGAGGGGTTAACCCGTTAGAACCCTCGCCCTTAAGGGCGGGGAGGAGGTCAGCAAAATAAGCTACTTTCGTAATTAATCACTACTTCATTGACAACACTCCATGCCATAAGTGGCTCTTTGTAGATACTAACTCTCTCCCCTTCCACCCTACTTAGAAAGTCTCCATGAGGAAAGCCTCCCACGATAACCACTGGAGAGCTGTATTCATTCAGTTTCCTTCCAAAGCTCTGAGGGCTCATTAAAACTCCATTTTCATGCATTATGAAAACTGCATCCGGGCCGATATCTCCGATAATCTCGGAAAGAGTTTTGTTTTCTATTCTTAGCAGTGCAAGATCTTTTGGGATCAGTCTATTTTTAAATAAGCTCTCCATTAAACCCACAAAACGATTATAGTTCCGGGGCAATCTTGTTTCTGGTTTTATATAGATGACCTCATTATTCCTCGTGTGTACATAAACCCTAAGTTTTCCTTCTTTATTCAATATGCTCTCTAATGCGTTTATAAGACATAGATGAACTATATCTGGCCTTCCCCTTCTTTCTCCATCTTTTAAAGATTTAAGGGCAGTGTGGTGATATGTAGAATCCAAAAGAATCTCATCTGGCTTTTTGAATCTTCTTTTAGCATAGCTAATAATTGAGGGGTGATTTTGAAGCTTTTTGGGCACAAGTTCCAGTTCACTGTCCGCAATTATCAGGTGAAGCACTCTTATTCACCTCTACCGAAATATCTCTCTTTTTGAGTTCCTGAATTATCTCCATGTAAGTGTCTTCCCTCATTCCAAGAACCTCTGGAGGGATGACACCATAAGCACACAACCCTTTTGCTACAATGCGAGAAATTATAGCCGTCGTAAAACCGGTAACACGAGCCATTGATGTAAAACTATCCTTTTCTTCATCATACAGAAAATATCTGATTTCTATAGGTTTGCCATTAACTCTGCCTTTTCCAGTAACTTCCATTATTGAAAAATCCGGGCTTTCATACGTCATTAATGGGGATATCACATTAAGAGTATTTTCCAAGTTTTCCGAACTGAAGAACCCAAGTTCCCTTAAGATTTTCATCTTGGCTAAATGCCCTGGCCAGCGGAGTGTCCATTCCTCCAGCCTCTCAGCATTAATATTCTCAAGAAGCGAACGCAGACCATCGCTTACAAATGCCTCAAATTCTTTATTACTGATGTTCACGTTTTTAATCTCCTCTAGCGGATCCACAGAAACAATCTCTCCATCTCTTATGACTCTCGCAGGCCTAGTATACTCTTCAATTAAATCGTAAGGAGACCATGTTATTCTATAATATAATGGAGGCTTAGGCTCTTTTGGAAGGCCTCCAACATAAATATAGGCTTCTTTGAGTTCATCCATTTCCTGATAAATTCGTCCTAAAAATATATGACTGAGGCCCGGTGCAAAGCCAGCATCAAATACAACAGTTACCTGAGCTTTCTCCGCTTTATCATAAAGTTCCATGGGATTTTCAGGCATGAAAGATACATCTACTATATCAACGCCTGCTTTAATTGCGGCTTTAACAGTAGAATAGCCGAACCTACCTGGCAGTGCTCCAATAACTAATTCAAATTGTCGCATGATTTTGACTAGTTCATTGAAGTCCGAAGCATCTATTTTTATGGTTTCTACAAATTTTGAGAGTTCTTTTAATCTCTTTTCACTTACATCACCAACAGAAACATCAAACTCATCTTTTAAATCCCAAGCTATAGCCTTTCCAACGTTACCTGCACCTAATAACAACACCCGCACTATAAACCACCTCTCCTTTCTTGAACCAAAGTTATATAAAATGCTATCGAAAAAATATTTAAGATGAGATTTAACCTTCCAAGTTTTCTAAGGAGAAGAGGACTCCCAGAGGTACTACTTGAGACTTCAGAACCAAAGATCATGCACATAAGTGATACACCGGATAACATATACTCATTCATTCTCAACTTAATAGAAAAGAGTAGGCCAAAATACATAATTCATACTGGAGATCTCGTAGACAATATAAAACTCGAGAGACGACCCGAACTTAAAGATAGATATAAAAAGAGAGTTCAAGAACTTTTAGATATCCTAGAAAACTCTAATGCCACGGTATATATAGTGCCTGGAAATGAAGACGATCTAAAAATACTCAGAAAATTTTCTAGAAGGGCAAAAATAGTAAAGCCTGGTGATATCATAGACATAGAGGGAATTAGACTGGCTTTGGCTCACGAACCTTATGAATTAAAAGACAACAAACCCATTGATTTTGCATTATATGGCCATAACTTTAAAGTTATCGAGAAAGGCCTAAATGGAGTCCTAAACATTAATTTCATTCTCCCACAAAGCAAACGTGTTATTAAGGTCAAATACCCAGATGGAACAAATTTTGAAAGAGGTTATAAAGTGATGAGGGGATTATAATGAGGTTAATGCGTTTTGGACCGTCGATGCTCTTTTTGAGAACTTCCAATATTGAAGAGGGAGAGAAGTTCATTGGCAATCTATTCAGCGTCTCAAAGACTTCGGTTGATGACGCTTGGAACAAAAGTGGGGAACTAGATACTATTGTTTTTGTAACTCCATCAGAGGAATGGAAAACCATTTTAGACTTAAGGAGAGGGGCTTTCTTGATAGAGATGAGAAGTGACAGCGTGTTAAAAGAACTTTTGAATGCAAAGGCCCCTTTTGAAAGAGCAAACCTTGGACCCCAAATAATACTTCTTCGAGTTCCGAAAGAGGAGGAAAAAACTGCAGAGATAATACCTCAAAGATATGGAGCAATAGAGACTAGCTTTGCACGGGGAGTGAATGAAGGAGAGGAGAAAGACACATTACTCATTGTGACGGACAAAAAACTTGTTGACCATGTTAGTATAAAAGACATAAAAGGATCCTTCCTAATCAAAAAGAACTTTATAGAAGTTTATAGAACCCTTAGAACGGACTTACCAATTCTACTCTTTAAGCTGCTCCCTGAAGGATGGCAAGAGATAACCATAAGAATATACGATAACGAAAGGAGGTATGACGAAAATATAGAAAGAGTACTTCTTGTGCTTGAAGACCTTGACTTGGGATACGTTGTGAGTGAAGGATGGGACTGGGATTATCCAAGACCTTTTATGAGAATTAGAGTTTACAAAATAAAACTCATAACATGGGAAGACCCACTTAGGATAAAGTTTCTCCTTAAAGGTCTGGAATACAAAGGATACCAAAGGTTTGCTGATATCGACGTCTTTGTAGAAGGAAAAAAGATTCCTTGGATAGAGGTATCAAAGGAATACCAATCAAAATTTGAGCTTGCCAAAGCAGCCCGAGAGGAGCTTGAAGGCCTGCTAAGTGAAGAAACTAGAAAAGTGCTTCATGAAATTGAAACTAAAATTTTAAATGACAAAGATCCTCAAGAGGGATCTTAAATTCCTTTCCATAATCATCCAAACGTGGAGACTTCCTAATTTTAATTTTTAATGTTCCTTCTTCATGAATAACCTCTAGCACTCTAGAAGCTGCCTCTTCTACTTGTAAGAGCAATGATCTTGTCGCTATATCCCTGTTTATGAAATAAATTCCTACCCTCTCTTCATCACCAAAAACATACCGCATATAATTTGTAGCATATAACTCAAATGCCTCTTTCCTTTCCTGCAGATGCACAAGCTTTTCCATTCCGAAGATGAAGTACACTATATTTTTGTGGGTTTCATAATATTCCCGAAGAATCTTAGAATACTTAGATGCGTATACTGTAATATCTTGGTGGGGATCCAAATAACCTATTATCCTACCAAGCTTTATGTTCCCCCCTATTTTTATCACATCAAGGTTATGTATGAAAGATGTATCCTTGCCAGCAATATCAAGATTTAATTTTAACATTGATAAAATATCTAAAACATCTAGGACAAGTATATTATCAGTAATTTTCTCGGAGATTTCTACCAGACATTTAAAAACTAAATGAATGGGCTCACTAGAAGAATATTCTATGACAATTCCTTCTCTCCACATCACCGATTTTGTATATTCCAAGATTTCCTCCACTGTGGAAGTCATAATTCTATCACCCCACCCAAATGATCAAGTTTAGGTGCTTTTTTAATAAAAAATCGGTCTCCTCTACCATTAATCTCAAGAACTCTTGTGGAGCTCTCATACCATAGGGCCTTGACCTGAGCACTCATGAGGCCCTTTAGAGCAAAAACAAAGATCATGTTTCCTTTAAACAATGGACTTCTTACAACTTTCTCAAAATATTCCTCAACCCTATAGGAAGATTCTTGGAAGGAGTACATGAACTTTTCCGTACCCAAAAACACGATAACGGCCTTATCAGATTTGACTTTTTCAAAGAATAACCCTACTGCATCAGTATACTCTTTAAGTTGTACATAAAACTCTTCCATTATCCTAACCCTTCCAATTACCTTCCCAAATTCAACCTTGCCCCCTCCTTTAATAACACAGAGATTTTCCAAATGATGAGTGCTATATCCCAAAAACCTAAGCTGCTGGACAAAGAGATGAAATGTATCCAGCATGTCAACGATTAAGAGTGGTATCCCCTCTTCATTGCTCCATTTCACCAACCCATCAAGAGAAAGTTCTGGGTGAGACGTGGATTCATACTCAATGAATATTCTCTCTCCCTCACGAATATCATTTAAGAACTCCATTAGCTGTAACTTCATTGGAATTCACCTAAAATTATTGTTATTAACATGTTATTAAATGTTTTTCTTTCTATTTTAGGATTTTTTCTGTACCTTTGCCACAAAAAACCCACTAGTATTATGTTCATCCGGATAGAATCGTCTTGCTTTAGCGAGTTCAGAACTAAGCTCTATATCAAATGGGGAGGTCAAGGCCGGTTCCCCAAATCGAAGAGGTAAAAGTGTGATATCAAAGTTATCGAGCGCCCACTGAATTACAAATTCATTCTCCTCTGGTTCCAATGAACATGTAGAATACACTAACACTCCCCCAATCTTTAGATTCTCTAATGCAACCTTGATCATTTGCATTTGCAGGTTTTGACAGAATTTAACATCTTCAATTGTTCTATTTGCTTTCCTCTCTGGATTTTTATGGATTGTGCCACTGCCAGTACATGGGGCATCCAAAAGAATTTTATCAAACTCTATACCAAGTTCTCCCATGTATAGAGAACTTTTATGAATGAGGATGGTATTTGTCACTCCAAGTCTTGAAAGATTAAGTCTGGTCTCTTTTAGTCGATCTCCTCCCACATCAAAGGCATATATTACTCCCTTGTTTTCCATCAGTTGGGCTATATAAGATGTCTTCCCTCCCGGAGCT
>QMUE01000060.1 GCA_003663535.1 Thermococci archaeon | reverse complement strand
TTGAACGCTTTCTCCTTCTATTCCAGAAATTTCGGCAATCTCTGTAATCCTTCTTATGGTACCTTTCTTTCTATTATTAAACCTTACTTGCATTATGATAACATCTAAAGCAGGAATCATGATCCTAGGAACGTTCATTGGTGGACTCTCAAGCCTTACAATGGTTTCTCTGGCTGAATTGGAGTGAATGGTGCCCATACAATTGGACACCAATATCCCATTGGCTACGTAGTTGTGGTCATCATTAACAGTTAAATCGTAGAGATACTCGATACCAAGTTCTTCTGGCTCTACCTCTTCGACGTTCACAACTTCATCCCAATAAACATCTCCCTCAGCGATCAGCTGAAGCCTCCTCGCCATGGCCCACGCTTCCTCATCACCAATATCCTCCGCCACCTGCTGGAAGGCAAGAGCAATTCCCTTGAGTGCCGACCGCCTTATCTCACTCGTCCTTCCTTTTTCCACATGCCTGATAAGGCTTTCAGAGACCTTTTCTCTAACATGATGTGATGCGAGCTTTGAAAGCTCTGCGACAGTTAGGCTCAGTCTCTGACGAAGGGGTTTTATCATCTCCGCAGATATGGGAACACGATAGGTTCTCCTTCCGCGATAGGCCTTCTTGCTCTTAAGTATGCCCTCAAGTTTACTCTCCTTTCTCGAATGGTGTAATGGTATGAGTTTTGCAAACTTTTTGAGATCCTCAACGCCACTCACGGTTATCCTGAATATCTCACCCTCCTTGAATCCCCTATTCTTTACGCGCGAAACTGTACTTATTATTCCCAGCCTCTGAAGGGCATACCATATCTTTCTAGCCGCGTTCTCACTCTTAGTGGTCAGAATTACCGAAGGCCCGCTCTCATCTACGTATCCATCAGCATCAAAGAGGCCTGCTATGAAGTACCTCATGAGATCATCGTTTGAGAGGACTACATCGGGAACAGCCCAAATCTCCGACTTCTTACCCTTTGGTATATTAAATATCCTTGAAAGCATCTCGGCAAAGATCTTGGATCTGACCGTTACAATTGTACTTTTTCCATTAAATTTAATCTGGGGGGTGTAGTTGGGTAGGAACTTTGAAGTTACACTCAAAAAGGCTTCCATGTAAGCCTCATCATCGAATGTGGCCGAGAGATAGTAGCCGTTCGAGGCTATGTAACCATCACCAAGGAGGACTCCGGCAAGGTAGGCGAGATTGTCATCAACTTCCCTAATCAACTTCACTAGATTGGAGTTAACGGAAAGTAAGAACTGGGCCTTTTCTGGAGGAATACCGTTGTTGGGCACTTTTATCATTCCATTGCCATTGGGGATGAGGTAGTAGTCACTTACTCCCACATAAACCTTCGGATCCACGAGCGCCTTTCTCTGGGGGGCTTTTGGTGGGCGCATCATCACGGCAACTCTATCGCCTACTCTAAGCTTCTCTGCTTCCTTTCTCACAATGTCTCCGTTGGAGAAGATGAAGAAGGGATGAGTCTTGGTTAGTATTACCTCGTTACCCGTTCTAGTTTTTATGCGCATCAGCTTTTCCTCTTTCCTGACCTTTCTCCTCCATACTCTTGAAACCACATGTTTGCCAGCTTTAAGGTCAGGACCAACACTGACAACCTCGAAGCGATCTTTTTCATCAAGCACTATGTATTCGAGATCCTTGTACTTCTCAACTCTATCTGAGTACTTCTCGAAAAGCTTCTCCACAAAATCACCTATAAGCACAAACTTACCATTAGAGAGCTGAATAACAGAGAAGTCGTAGAGCGCTCCATTATGACCCGTGTTCATGGCCGTGAACATCGTCCTTGCCTCAGGACCTCTAACCTCACCAACAATGATCCTATCTGGCCTCATACGTAAAGTATTCTTGACCAAATCGTCCATGGTAACTTCTCCTCTCCCCTCAATGTTGGGTGGTCTGGTCTCAAGCCTTATCCAGTGTTCAATTGGTAATTGCAACTCTGCTGTATCCTCTATACTAATTACACGCTCGCTTGGTGGTATAAACATCGCCAAAGCATTTAAGGTTGTAGTCTTACCAGAACCAGTTCCTCCAGAAACAATTACATTCGCTGGCTTAACTCCAAGCCCATCAACAAAGATCCATAGCAGGGATGCAATCTCCAAGTTAAATGTACCATATTTCAAAAGGTCAATTATCGTTAGAGGGTCCTTTTTGAACTTTCTTATGGTTAAAGTGGGCCCTTCCAAACTTATTGGTCTGATTGTTGCATTAACTCTGCTTCCATCCGGTAAACGAGCGTCCAGAAGTGGTGTCTGTTGATCAATCCTCCTCCCAACCTGTCTAGCTATACGCTCTATTATGTTCAATATCTCCCTTTCATCCTCAAAGTAGATATTTGTTTTACACATGTAAAACTTCCTATGCCAAACATATACTGGCTTCCTTGTCCCAATAACCATAACTTCTTCCAAGTTGTCATCCCTAACTAAAGGATCGAGTCTGCCATATCCAATCATGTTCTGAACAACCAGATTCACCAGAACTTCCATCCTCCCTTCTGAAATGGTTGGAGCAAGTTCTTTCATTATGTTTTTAACGGCCCTACCAAAAATCCTCCTTCTTTCTTCAGGGTCCGGAATGCTTTCAGGGTCTATTTGGATTTCGGCTATTGCTCTGTCTCTTACAATCCTAACCAGTTTTTCTTCTTCTTCGCTCAACTGTGGGAGTCTAATTTCGTATATTGGTATGGGTTCCCCAGTTACCCTCAAGATTCTCACATTGCCATAAACATCGAGTACTTTCGCTTCCTCACCATAATATGCGGGTATGGGAGCTCTCACAGGGGCCCCACTAGCCTGCCTTAAGATTCCTGCCAAACTCTCCTTCTTCCATGTCTCACGGGTTTTATGAGAGGGCGGAGTCTTCACCTCGGGTGCGATAGGGGTTTCCACCCTAGCCTCTAATCCAGAGGATTTTTCCTCTTCTCCACCCTTTATTATTTCCTCTAGTGGTGGGGCTTCCTCATTTAGGATTTCTTCTATCCATGATAAACCTGAACGCTTTTTCTTCTTTTCCTCCAAATTCACTCACCCACATTAAATTTTCCCATTTAACCTTATACTCAAATACAAAGTCTTTGCCCCCCAAAAATACTATCCACATGGGATAATCAAACTTTAGCTTCGATTTTTCTGAAATTTCCGGAAATTCGGGTCCCTCCTTACTTTTTGTTAAAAGTGTGTCTGTTGGAGAATAAACGACTATCCTCGATGAAAGTTCTGACAGGTCATTTGTATTCTCAGATTCTCTGTCTAGATAGGTTGGCATAAACTCTCTCACATACCGGGCATATTGCCCTAAAACGGTGCCCACATACTCACTGTATCTCATGGTATACTCGGGGTTAAATCCATACATTTCCGCACTATCAAAAAGTACTGGCACTCCAACAGCTATGTATTTGGCCTCTTCTTCCGATGGATTACTCACAGTAACCTTCACCCTACCCGTGTACTTAATTACCTTCACATAACCATCTGAAATGAAGAAGGTGTCCACCATGTAATATTTTTGTGGATATAACACTAACTGTGGATAAACAGGACTGTAAAAGATGTTTGGGCCTTCTACACCACTAACAGAACCCACAGACAGACTCTCATTAATTTTTACATTTACCTGCAAAGTTTCGTATGGAGCAATCCAAAATCCCATGTTATTTACACTAACTATCTCATTTCCTCTCCTAATTAACACGTACTCATAATCCGGGTTAATCAGCACAAATTTTGGGAATGGGCCAACATTAACTAATGTCACATTTAGGTCAACTACTCCAGAAGCCTCAACGCTTCCGCCCTCTTGGGCAGTTACTAAAGTGGAAACTAACAAAATAAAGAAAAAGGCTGGAGCCACCTTTTTTATCATATCAATCACCCTACAATCTTTGTCACGTAAAGTGCGCCCTTATATTTTATTAGGTCTTCAACGAACTCGGCTGGAACCTCCACGATGACCAAGACCTTAGCTGTAGGATCTGTAGCCATCAAACCCGTATCTTGCTCTAATTCAAACACTTTCCACTTATACCTATCCAACTGCGCTTTAACTTCATCTGGAGCTGCTATCTTGTTAGCTGCAATTGCTTTTAATATCTCGTTCAATGCCACATTATATGTATAGGAGGCCTTTATTGTCTGTGAACTTGATTGAGTGGTTGAATGCCCTTCATCTTTAGTCTGTTCATAAGATATTGATTGATCACCCGGAGCATAGCTTTCTGAATATTGATCGGAGTATGTCGTTTCTGTGGTGCTTGATATATCATTGGTCTCCGTTTGTGATTCAGAAATTGAGATCACACCTGAATCTTTCAAGAGTAAAACAGTACTTACGTACCCTTCATCAGCTATCTTTTTGATATCAGTTGAATTCACTTGGGCAAAGAACTTCACTTTATCGCCGGGAGATAAGAATGCCCCATTAATATTTTCCCTTGGTAAAACAAGAGCGATTTGAACCATTTCGGCCTTTTCTATTGTGTATTCCATCAACCCAGCAAAGTCCGTAACTTTACTTAAAAGATATTTAGCTTCCGCCTTTGTATATATGCTCTTTTCAGTACCCTTCTTTAAAATAACTTTTTGAGTGGGAATGTCATCTATGATGTAATAATAATACTCCCTCCACAAATCAAGCAAGTAGGGATTAGGATCAATTAATAACACTTCATCCTTAGTTTTTGCTGAGTTAACTTTTTCTTTCAACTGGTTTAGTGTTTGTATTGCTTCGCTTTTTATATCTGCTGGAAGCGGTTGTGAAAGTAGAAGCTCAAAATGTTGTTCTATTTCCGATAATCTAAGTGTTTTTGCATCTTGTAATTCTTTTTGAAGCCTTTCCTGTTCAAGCTGTGCTTTTCTTTGCTCTGCTAAACCCTTCACATCAATTTTCTCAAGTTCATCGATACTTTGTGCACTGTTTATTTGATTTATCAACTGAGTCCTTAAAGTATCATTTTGAAGCTCCCCAGTAAAGTACTTGTTAACCTCTGCAACCTTTGCAAGTTTGGCTTCCTCAAGTTGTTTTGTCTCTCGGTTCTGGTAAGTTATATACACCCCAACCACAACTGCAATAATAATTATCGCTAGAATAGAAGCACCTATAATAATCCTTCTACGCCTTTCTCTTTCTCTAAGTCTACCCAGCCTAGAAGGTTTTCTAGTCGGTGCGGATGGTTTTGCAGCAGGTGTGCTTGGAACCTTGGCCCCCCCTTTTTCCTCAACAGAAACTTTCCCCAGCTCTCTTAAACGGCGAATTTTTTCTTCAATATCCTCTGCCACGGTGAACACCACCATAATCATTAATAACCTTTCTTATGAACTAATAGTCCTAGCAAATATTTTAGGCTTCATTACTTATTTACCTTTTGGTGATGGAAGATGGAAAAGCTAATCATAGAAGCGATAAAAATTAAAGGTAAGTGTCCAGTATTCAAAGTTGGAGATAAAGTTGTTATTAAAGGCCCCAAAATAAATTTAGAAGAAACTGATGCCATCTGCACCCATGCATTTGCATCCTTCCTTCCATATATAGTGGCATTGCGAAAAGGTGTTAAACCCTCAGAGATAGGATTGGGTAAAGGAGAAAAAGCTTATGTTCAATGCCTAGATCCCGGCCCACCATACACTGAAGGTGGAACCGTGATCTTTGAGATAACGGTGATAGAAGATGAAACAGAGAAAAGCCTGGGGAATAGTGAAAAAAGCGATTAAAGAGGGAGACATTGTTATAGAGGTAGTAGATGCCAGAGACCCAATTGGCACAAGAAACCCAAAAGTGGAAAAGTTTGTCAAAGAAGAAGGAAAAAAATTGCTCATAGTAATGAACAAAGCTGACTTAGTTCCAAAAGAATGGGCCGAGGAATATAAGAAGAGACACAAAGACGCCCCAATAGTCTTTATAAGTGCGAGAGAAAGAAAAGGCACCGGAATCTTGAGGAAAGAAATCAAAAAGCTTGCAAAAGAATTATTTGAAGAAGGAAAAGAAAAAGTGAAAGTTGTTCTAGTTGGATATCCCAATGTGGGAAAAAGTACAATAATTAACGTGTTGAAGGGAAAACGTGCTGTTGGAACTGCACCAATACCCGGCTATACTAAAGGGAAGCAGCTTATTAAACTCTCAAAAAAGATTTGGTTGGTTGATTCGCCCGGAATTGTTCCAGTGGATGATTTTGAAGAGCTTGTTATTAGGGGAGGATTTCCAGCAGATAAAATTGAAGATCCTGTTAAACCTGCGCTAAAACTCATAAAAAGAATTTTGGAGACCAGAAAAGAAGCAATTACTGAAAAATATGGGATAAGCGAGTTCGAAAGTGAAGAACAAATACTTAAGGAAATTGGTAAAAGAAAGGGCCTCTTTGAGAAAGGAGGAGAAATCAATCTAGAGGAAACTGCACGTTACTTTTTAAGAGAATGGCAAACTGGAAAATTCACCCTTTTTGGAAGAGAAAAAGAGAGAAAAGAAAGGTTTATCTGGGATTTTGAGGAAGTTTTAGATAAAATTGAAAAAGAATTTTTGATAGACCCTCGGAGAATACTTTGGAAATACGAAAACAAGCTAATCGGAGATAGAGAAAAAAGAGTGGGATTCAGAGAGATCGAGGGGTTTGTTGTTGGAATAGCAACCGGTTTTAAGAAGTGTGATTCTGCATTAAAATTCCTTGAAAAAGTTACTAAGAAAAAAGTTATCGCAAGTGAGTGCTTTGGTGGGAAATGGAAAGGGATAATAGCGATTCTGGAGTGAGAAACTATGAAGTTTATGTTAACAACCTCACGAGGAATAGAGGATCTTGCAAAAAAGGAAGTTGAAATGCTCCTCAGAAGCGTTAGTCTAAAGGGAAAAGTCGAAGAAAAGCCATTTGGTATTGAAGGGAGAATCTTAACTGAGGTTGAGAAAGCTTATTATTCAGACGATAAAGGAAAGAAGAGAGAGTTTGAGGTTGCATCCCTCTTGAATGAAAACTCTAAACTTTTACACCGGGTTATTCTTCACGTTTCCTCCACCAAAATCTCCAATCTAGAAAAGGAGAAAGCCCTCCAAGAAATCTATAATTTTGTGTTAAACTCTCCAATTGAGAAGTACATAAAGGTGAGTGAAACCTTTGCAGTAAGGGGTTTCAGAAAGGGGGAACATGAATTTACAAGCATTGACATTGCAAAAACCGTTGGAAGTGCCATATATGACAAACTTTCAAAGCTAGGAACCCCAAGAGTAAACTTAGATCA
>QMUE01000059.1 GCA_003663535.1 Thermococci archaeon | reverse complement strand
ATTTGCCTCTTTTTTAAAACAATATGCAGGTATTCCATTTAAAATGAGTTTGATGGCTACAATTTTTGGTTATGCAGTCTATGTACTTGGGTCGGACTTGCCAGATTTAGATCATCCAGAGGCTTTGGTTCATAGGGGTATAAAACCTATAGTCTCTGTAATGGTAGGTAGTGCAGTGGTTGTCAAAATCAGAGATTCCATAGCATTTGGAAATGATACTTGGATGGATGGAGGCATATCATGGGCAATAGGAGCTCTTTTTGCAGTTGGGACTTGGTATGCATTTGGTGCTGTAATACCCAAACACCGAGGAGTGGTGCACTCTCTTATGTTTGCAGGTATTTATGGCTTGTCTATTTTTGCTTTATGCAGATATGGGCTTATTTTTAGATTCGAAGAGGCTTTGTTTGTAGCTTTCATGGCTTTTTTGGGCTATACTCTTCATTTAGTAGGAGATAAGGAGGTAAAGTTGATATAGTTCTCAAAATTGTTCCATAATGTTTTTAAATATCCAACCAAAAGTTGTAAACTGGAGGTGAAAGAAATGTTTAGCTTGGGGAGTCTCTCACAAGGTGGCGTTGATGAGACAAAAACTTGGGATGTTTTGATAATTGGAGCAGGTCCAGCGGGTTTTACGGCAGCTATATATTCAGCTAGATACGGCTTTGATACACTTATAATATCAAAAGATATTGGGGGAAATGTTGCCCTTACAGATATCATTGAAAACTATCCTGGATTCCCAGAAGGAGTAAAAGGTTCTGAACTAGCCAATAGAATGCATGAGCAAGTAAAGAAGCTTAATGTTCCTATAGTCTTTGATGAAGTGGAAAGGGTAGATCCAGCAGAATGTGCTTATTATGAGGGCCCGTGTAAATTTGAAGTAAAAACAAAGAATGGCAAAGTTTACAAAGCTAGGAGTGTTATAATTGCTGTAGGTGCAGAACCAAGGAAACTCAAGGTTCCAGGGGAGGATAAGTTCTATGGAAAGGGGGTTAGCTATTGTGCAACTTGCGACGGGCCGTTGTTTAAGGGCAAGCACGTGATAGTAGTGGGTGGTGGAAACACGGCTCTTCAGGAAGCTTTGTATCTTAATGAAATCGGAGTCAATGTAACACTCGTACACAGGAGGGAAGAATTTAGGGCGGACAAAATATTTCAGGAGAGATTCAAACAAGCGGGGATTCCTGTGTTATTAAATGCTGTGGTTGTGGAGATTAAAGGTAATCAAAAAGTTGAAAGTGTTCTTTTAAGAAATGTTAAAACGGGAGAAGTATTTGAAAAGAAGGTTGATGGAGTCTTTATTTTCATAGGTTATGAGCCAAAAACTGATTTTGTCAAACACTTGGGCGTTATAGATGAACAAGGTTACGTACTTGTGGACATGTACATGAGAACTAATATAAAGGGCCTTTTTGCAGCTGGTGATATAACGAATGTCTTCAAGCAAATTGCAGTAGCCGTGGGGCAGGGAGCTATAGCAGCGAACTCGGCAAAGGATATTTTGGAGATTGGAAATCTCAAATGAATGAGGAGTGAGTTTGTCTAGAACTTATTCTGCAACTTCTTTTCTTAATTTTCTTGTAAAAGTATCCTTTCTTTTCTATTATTCCCGAAACTTTTTCGACCAAAAGTAGCTTTTAATGAGCATAGAATTATATAGAGGCAAAATGTTTTATACATCGGTGAGCGAATATGGTGAAGGGACCTCAGGTTAAGGAAATTCCGGGACCAAAGGCTAGAGAAGTAATAGAAAAGCACCACAAGTACATGGCCACGACAACAAATGATCCAAATGAGTATTTCTTAGTTATAGAAAGAACTGAAGGGAACTACTGGATTGACGTAGATGGGAATAAGATCCTTGATTTCTCTTCTGGAATAGGCGTTCTAAATGCAGGCCTTAGGAATCCAAGAGTAGTGGAAGCGCTGAAGGAGCAACTTGACAAACTGATTCATGGCGCTGGAACAGATTATTACAATCCATATCAAGTTGCCTTGGTTGAGAAACTTGATAGCATTGCACCGGGTGATTTTGAGAAAAAGACTTTTCTATCAAACAGCGGTACTGAGGCTAATGAGGCTGCAATAAAAATAGCCAAATGGTCAACACAGAGAAAACTCTTCATAGCGTTTATTGGAGCTTTCCACGGAAGAACGCATGGAACAATGAGTTTAACCGCAAGCAAACCCGTTCACAGGTCAAGAATGTTCCCAACAATGCCTGGTGTTGAGCATGTTCCATATCCTAACCCCTATAGGAACCCATGGCACATTGATGGTTATGAAGAGCCTGATGAGCTTGTGAACAGGGTTCTTGAATACATTGAGGATTATCTACTTGCACACTATGTCCCCCCTGAAGAAGTTGCCGGGGTAATAGCAGAACCAATTCAAGGAGAAGGCGGGTACGTGGTTCCACCAATGAACTTCTTCAAGGAACTTAAGAAAGTGTTAGATAAGCATGGAATTTTGTTAATGGATGACGAAGTTCAGATGGGAATGGGAAGAACTGGCAAAATGTTTGCAATAGAGCATTTTGGTGTCGCTCCTGATATAATAAACCTTGCAAAGGCCTTGGGTGGGGGAGTTCCTATTGGAGCTACAATCTTCAGGAAGGATCTTGATTTTGGTATCTCTGGTGTCCACAGCAATACCTATGGAGGAAATGCTCTTGCATGTGTGGCAGCATTAACAGTTATTGACGAGCTTGAAAATGGACTAATTGAAAATGCTCAGAAACTTGAATCACTCTTTAAAGAGAGACTCCAAGAAATGTATGATAAGTATGAGATTATTGGCGATGTGAGAGGTCTTGGTCTTGCTTGGGCAATTGAATTTGTAAAAGACAGGAAGACTAAGGAATACGCAAGCAACGAGAGAAATAAAGTTGTCGTTGAGGCTCTCAAGAGGGGTCTTGCAACTCTTGGGTGTGGAAAGAGTGCATTGAGGTTGATCCCACCACTTACAATAGATGAAGAAGAAGCCAAGATAGGTCTTGATATCCTTGAAGAGGCCATTAAGACGGTTGTTGGTTGACTTCTCTTATTTTGTCTTCTTTTCTTCATTAGTTTATGTTCTGAGAGAAAATCTTTTAAACTTCAATTTCAAGTTTTAACTTGAAAAATAAATAAAGTGAGGTGATAATAATGACAATAGAAGCGGTGGCTTCATATGCTAAATGGATTATAATAGCAGTTGCAATACTTTATTTTGCTTATCTATTCATACTCAAGAAAAAGATTTTTGAGGCTGCAGTGGGAGTGGCTTTGTCAGGAGTAATGGCAGCTTTGGTGGCAGTTGTTACAATGGCAATTCAAGTACCTACACCTTTAACCAGTGGGTATATTAACGTAGGGGATAGCATGGTAATGCTTGTTGCAGTACTCTTTGGCCCAACAATAGGGGCATTTGCTGGGGGATTTGGCTCTGGAATGGCAGATATAATAACAGGTTACGCTCATTGGGCACCGTTCACTTTAGTAATAAAAGGTGTAGAAGGGTTTGTTGTGGGGTATATTACCTCCAAAAAAGATGATTTCACAACAGTGCTTCTGGCAACAATTCTTGGAGGAACTTTGATGGTTCTTGGTTACTTTATGATTGGAATCTATGTTTATGGATGGGGAGGAGCTGTGGCAGAGGTTCCAGGGAACATTCTCCAAGCAGTTACTGGCATTGTAGTCGGGGGTGGCGTAGGACACGTAATAAAAAGAAGAATAAAAGATGTTTTAATTTCGCTCCGGGTTTAGAGGTTTTTGATTTCTTCTATTTCTTCCCAAAATTCCTTCTCTTCTATGAGTGGTTCAAGTGAGATTCTCCTTGAGGCCTTTCTAAGGTGCCCTATTCTTCCAAGGCTATTTCTGCAAACTTGGGCCCTACAAGTGCGACTCTCGGTTGAAAACCGTCTTCTTCTATCTCTTTTATTGCGGTTTTCAAAAGCTTTAAACGTTCACTCATTTCTTGCCCCCTTCAATGATTTTTACTCCGCTTGATGTACCAATCCTATTTGCACCTGCATTTATCATTGCTAATGCTTCTTCATAAGTTCTTATCCCACCAGCTGCCTTCACACCGAGTTTATCTCCTACAACTTTTCGCATTAACTTTACATCTTTGACTGTTGCTCCTCCAGTTCCAAAACCAGTAGACGTTTTAACAAAGTCTGCTCCAGCCTCCATTGCAAGTTTGCATGCTATCTCTTTTTCGTTATCACTCAAATAACAAGTTTCTATGATTACTTTCACTATAGCTCCTTTTTCATGTGCGATCCTCACAACTTCAGCTATATCATTCCTAACATATTTATAGTCCTTGTCTTTTAGGGCGCCTATGTTAAGGACCATATCGACCTCATCGGTTCCATCTTCGAGAGCTTTCTTTGCTTCGAACACTTTTACTTCGGTAGGGGTAGCTCCGAGAGGAAACCCAATTACAGTCGCTACTTTAATATTTGTGCCTTGAAGTTGTTTTTTTGCGAGTTTTACCCTATATGGGTTCACACAGACCGCATAAAAGTTGTACTTTTTTGCTTCTTCACAAAGTTTTATTATGTCCTCCTTGCTAGCACATGCTTTTAGGTTTGTGTGATCTATATATTTGGCAATATTCATTTTTTTCACCTCTGGAAAAATTTTTGCTCTTAATATATTTTAGCTTTTTACCCAAAGATTTTAAAATCTCATCCCTTTAATACCCTCGGGAGGCAAAATGACAGCAGAGTACATTATAACGTTTGGCCTTTTTATCTTGGGATTAGCGATACTAATCAAGGGGAGTGACCTTTTTGTAGAGGCAGCCACTAGAGTTGCCAAGGGATTCGGGGTTAGCGAATTCCTAATTGCTCTGGTTTTAGCGAGTATAGCTACAACTCTCCCAGAAGTTACAACCTCTGCAATAGCTTCATATAAAGGTCTTAGTGGTATAGCTCTTGGAAATGCTGTTGGGAGTGCCTTAGCAAATATTGCCTTGATTTTAGGAGTATCCTCCCTGATAATGCCCTTAGATGTTGATGAAATAGCATGGAAAAATTCTCTCTTCATGATTGCTGTTACGCTTTACGCATGGCTTCTGATGAGAGATTTAATAATTTCCAGAATAGAAGGTGGGTCTCTAATCTTAATCTATGGTGGTTTCCTTTATTACCTCTATAAAAAACATGTAACTTTGGAGGAACCTCCGGAAGGAAGGGGAAATCCTAAGAAAGATGTGGTTATTCTATTTGTAAGTGGGCTGATTGTGGTAGTTGGGGCGAGGTTGGTAGTAGATAGTGCGGTAAAAATAGCCATTGCTTTGGGGATTCCGGAGGTGGTGATAGGTTTAACTCTGGTTTCAATAGGAACATCTCTTCCAGAATTTGCAAACTCCTTGACCGCCACATTAAAGAAAATACCCAACATAAGTGTGGGAAATGTTGTTGGAGCCAATATTTTGAATATCTTAATAGTAATCGGAATTGCTGCCTCAATAAACCCAATAAAAGTAGATCCTAGAATTTATTCTTTTACTGTACCCTTAACGTTGGTTGTGATGATGGTGTTGGCAATCTCCTTAAAGCTGAATAACAGAGTAGGGAGAAAAACAAGTGCCGTGCTTTTAATCCTTTATGGCTATTTTCTCTATGTTAACTTCAAATAACACAGCACTCATAAATAATTTCCACATCTCTAGTTTTTTTTGCCCACTCTATAATCTTTCTTGGGGGATTTGTTATTCTATCGGTTCCTTCTTCTATGGCTTTCCTATCAAATTCTACCCTCCATTTTCCAGGAGGCCTCATGCATCCGATGCTTAATTCTCCTTTAAAGTGCTGTCTTGCGTATCTAACAACTTTTAAGCTTTCTTCTACCGATGGGGGTGTTAGACCTTCCATTTTTGTACCTTTAGTTGGGATCAACACATTGAGGACTAAAACATCAATTGGGTAGCCTATGAGCTGGTCAATAGCTGTGTATTCCCACCAGATTTTTCCAAAATCCAGGCCAATTGTTATATGAGGTGCCACTTTCACCCCGTTTGAGGTCAAGAGGTCTATTATCCTTAGGTAATCTCTGACGCTTTTCTCTATTCCATAAACTCTCTTAATGACCTCATCGGCCCCTACAAAATCAAGAGAAATAACATCAACATGTTTTACCCACTCCAAGTCACTCTCATCTATAAATCCCACATGGGCATTGAGTTTTAGTTTTGTCTCCTTTTTTATTTGTTTTATCTCAGAGGAATAAATGTCAAGTGGCACTTTCAATCGATGATCCAGCCCACCACTTAAAAGGCAACCTTTGTAACCCTCTCTTTCGAGATTTTTGCAGTATTCAATGAGGTTTTTCCGTGTAGCTTTTTTCATAGTTTCAAGGTAATGCTTTCCACAATGAGCACAGTTTAACGCACAATATGTTCCTGTGAGGGAAATAGAAGGGAAAGATATCCCGGGAATGTAGATCTTAAGCTTCTTCAATTAAATCACTCCCCATTGACATTTGCTTCTATTTCCTCTACCTCATCTAGAATGTCCTTTTCCTCTTCTTCTAGTAGGAACTGTTCTTCGAGTTTTTCTTCTATGCTAATTCTCCTCCTTTCTTTCATAGTTAATTTTTCGGCTTCGGCTACCATACTCAAAAGAACCGCAGCTAATCTGGCAGCAGTTTCAGTTCTCATAGAGGCTTTTGCTTTTGTATCCTTATTGTGAATTATCATGCTTATATTAGCAGGCCTAAACTTGCCATGTTCATCAGTGCGGGCTTCCCACAAGCTTAGAGCAATATACTTATCTTTTGAACCCATGTAGACTCTTATAGTGTATCTTGGCTTGTTTGCCATCTTTTTCACCATCAGATACTGGAGACCTAATAATAAAAGTCTTTTGAAAAACATTTAAAACCCTGTGGATAATTCTATAACACCCAATGAAGAGTTCAGCCTTACCTGATTCGTGATGAAGGAGTGACGGACTGAGGGCTTTAGCATGGTGATATCATGGAAGTAATTTACAGTCCCTTGATCGTGAGTATATTTGGAAATATTGTCTTGGCTATTGTGAAAATTACTGTAGGAGCCCTATACTCTAGTCTAGCTTTAATATCAGATGGTGTACATTCTCTTTCGGATGTTATAACCAGTGTTTTTGGATATTTTGGGGTAAAAATTGCGTCAAAACCTGCAGATCAAACTCATCCATTCGGCCATTCGCGATTTGAATCTTTTTTTGCCTTTTTTATTGGGATGGCACTCTTTTTGGTTGCTTATGAGATAGGGAGGGATGCT
>QMUE01000058.1 GCA_003663535.1 Thermococci archaeon | reverse complement strand
TAAGATAAAAGACCATATAACCATAGCAACTATCGCTATAGGGATGAGAGGCTTCAAAACAGTGAATATTTCTCTAACATGGATCTTCCCAATTAGAACAAGAGTCAAGATAATCGTTAAAAACAACACAAACAACAGGCTTGGAGAGTTAAACAGTATGAAAGTAATTATTCCAAGGAAAGAACCAATTATCTTAACCCTGGGATCCAGTTTATGAAGAAAAGAATCTCTATCCAAGTAAAGAGTGTACATCATGGTATCATCCCCAAGGTGTTTATGAACTCATTAATATCCCTCAAAAATCCCATACCCAGTCTTTCGCTTATATCCAATAGTCTAGGTCTGTCTAAGTCATATGCTCTCAAATCAAGATCAAAAAACTCCTTGACAGCGCCATCGAAAAGTTTCTTTCCTTCATATAGAAGTACAACCCTCTCAGCAAGCTCAAGAACAAGGTCCATTTCATGAGTTATCAAAAGAATACCATGGCCCTCAGAATAGAGCTTCCTAATTATCCTCTTTATAGCCCCCGCATTTTTTTCATCGAGGCCTGTAGTGGGCTCATCCAAAATAATGTACTTAGGTTTCATGGCCAAGATACATGCAATGGCCAGCCTTTGTTTTTCTCCCCCACTGAGAGAATAGGGGGATCTGTCTTCATAACCCTTAAGATTTGTTTCTTTCAGTGCCCATTTAACCCGGGCTTCAGCTTCATCCTCTGATAAACCCAGGTTCTTGGGTCCAAACGATACTTCCTTGAAAACATTTTCTTCAAAAAACATGTTCTCAGGATTTTGGAAAACATAACCCACTACTCTGGCTAGCTCTGCAACACTATATCCCCTTGTATCCATTCCATCAACAACAACATTGCCCTTTGTGGGTTTTAAAAGGCCATTAAGGTGTTTTGCTAGAGTAGTTTTTCCCGAACCATTGGGCCCGACTAACGCAACTATTTCATTTCCAACAGTAAGGTCTACCCCTCTAATAGCTGCTTTTTTTCCATTGTAAACGTGCCAGAGATTCTTTACTTCGATCATCGTACACAATTTACACCAACACTTTAAAAGATTGTCTTTGAGACTTCATGGATCTAATTATCCATGAGACAATCTAACTCTTCAATCTGTTAATCATAAAAATTTTAAATTCACCTACATGAAGACACAAAAGGTGAAAAAATGAAAGCAAGAGATATTACATATTCAGCTTTATTTGTAGCATTAACCGCAGTTGGAGCTCAAATCTCGATTCCAATTGGGACTGTTCCGATAACTTTTCAATTACTCTTTGTCTTGTTAAGTGGCCTTATTTTGGGGCCCCACTTGGGATTCTTGAGTCAATTAATATACGTATTCATGGGTGCTATTGGTCTCCCAGTGTTTGCAAGCTTCAGTGGAGGATTTGCATATATTTATGGGCCAACAGGAGGGTATCTAATGGCTTTCCCCATAGCGGCCTATCTAGTCGGTTTCTTCAGTAAAAGACAAGAAAACATTTCAAATTACATATTGGGAACATTTTTAGCAATTTCTGTGGTTTATTTACTTGGATGGTTTAGATTAGGCCTCTTCATGGGCGGAGACTTTAAAAAAGCATTTATAGTGGGAGTTGCACCTTTTGTATTAATAGACCTTGGAAAAGGAGCCCTATCAATATTGATCGCAAAGAGAGTTAAAACTGCTGTTAAAATTTAAAGTCCATTCTTTAAATTTTCTTCTGCAAACTTCACATCAAAAACAGTCCTTACCTTAAAAAAGCTTAATGTAACTTTAGGATTTCTCCTGCTCAGTTCTTCTATGCTAATCTTCTTGTAATCAAGATGTACAGCAATACAGCTCAACTTTCTTTCATTTTCAAGTAGACAAACTTCAATTGCATTCTTTAAAGCCTTTGAATCATAAAATGCATGAGTGACTTCAAGAGTTCCATCAGCCCATCCTGGGATTAATGCCTCATACTCCAGCTCATGAAACGTCATGGAAAGATAATTTACTAGAAAAGGCATTATCAAAGGCATGTTGCCCTCAACAAGGAAGACTTCACCTGAGGAGGGTAAAGCTTTATAAAGAGCCTCAAGCTTGTTTTTCGCATCTAGGGGTTTAAGATTAGAAGCATGCAGGGAAAATTTTTTCAGCTCATTTTTTCTGATGAGCATAATCACTTCATCAATTCTCTTTGAGGTTAAGAGCCTTCTTTCAACTATCCTTATCATTGGCTCCTCATTTATTGAAAGCAAATAGTTTTCCCATTTTCTCTCTGGAAATGCCAGCACATAAGATTGCATGCTTTATCCTACAAGCGGACTCTTAAAAAAGTTCTGGCTATTTTCTCGTTATTGAGATCATAACCCCAAAACCTAACAGTTATGTTTAATAACATAGTAAAACAAAATATAGGCCAGGGATGAAAATGGAAGAGATAAGCCCAGCAGTTGCTGTGTTATTGTTTCTTGAGGATTTCGCCCGAGAGAATCCCTCAATTAGAAAGGGAGCCAAATACTTTACATGGCAAAAGAGATATGATAGTTATGAGGTAGCATACTCCATAGTGGGAGCCACAGTTGTAGAACTTCTACACGGAGGTTACATTGATCTAGAAGTGAAAAGAGGACTCCTAAGAAAGAGTGTTCTCTTCACAAGGAAACGAATGATACCAAAAAAATACGGCGTTATGGGGAGAGGGTTTAATGCAATAAGCGAATATGAGCCAACCCCCCTTAATTTAGCTCTCTTTTTAGTATTCCCCGTCTCAAGATTTCCAGCAGCATACTTGGGAACATACATTGCTGAAAAAGAGCTTAAAGACAAAGATCCTAAAGAACTTCGAAACAACAGCGAGATAATAGGGTATAAGGAAAAATTAAAGGCCCTTTTTGAGGAGTTTAAGCGAGATTATCCTGAGTTATGGATAGGGATAAAAAAAGAAGTCGATAAAGCTTCCCAGTTAGTCAGAGGAAAACAAGGATACGTCTTATACTCCCCCTTAGACATGCTGGAGGAAAAGAAAAATGAGAATAAAGATTAGAGGAGAACTACTCGAATATCTCCTCCAGTTAGCGAAGGACTTTTATCCTAATGAATTTGGGGGATTTCTAAGAGGGAAAAATGGGATTTTTGAAGAAGTTCTGATAATTCCAAAGGGATACTTCGGGAAAGAATCAATATATTTTGACACGTGGCTCCTTCCTCATGATGAGAATATAAAAGGAACCGTCCATTCACACCCTGGGCCCTCTCCACGACCTTCTCAAGCAGATAAAAAGTTCTTCTCCAAATTCGGAGGTGTTCACCTGATAATTGCATACCCATTTAAAGCATGGAGTATTAAAGGATACAACAGCGACGGCCTGGAGGTCAAGATAGAAATTATCGATTAGGTTCTATTCATGTGAAAATTTTTATAAATGGTCTTCATTATAAATAAGTGGTGATCAAAGTGAAGGTTAAAAAACTTCTCGAGGAGCTTAATGAAAAACAGAGAAAAACTGTGCAAAAATGTCTAACCTCCTGTGAAATAGTTGATCTAGAAGAAGAAGTAGAAACTGAGCTTTCTCTTGAACTTATAAACTTTGTCAAGGTCCTCTCAAATCCAATAAGAGCGGGGATAATAAAAATGCTCAAGAAAAGATGGATGTGCGTATGTTTAATAGCAAAAGCATTGAACCAAGATCAAACCCTCATAAGCCACCACTTGAGAACATTGAAGAACATGAATTTGTTACATGAAAGAAGAGAAGGCAAACTAAGATTTTACAAAACAAACATGGAAGAACTTAAGAAATACCTCTCTATATTGGAGATGGAGCTCTTTTAACTGATTTCCGTTTATTTTGGTGAGGAAAAATGAAAAAACTCCAAGAAAAAGTTGATACTCTCATAAAAGAATTTGGTGGATATTGGGAGCCTTTTGCAATGCTTGCTGCAGTTATAGAAGAACTTGGAGAGCTTTCTAATGAGATACTAAAACTAGAAGGTATAAAAACTTCTAAAGAAAGTCCCAAAGTCGAAGAAGAACTTGGAGATGTGTTATTTGCCCTCTTCTGTATTGCTAATTACTACAACATTGATGTAGAAAAGGCTCTTAATAAAACAATTCTCAAATATTCTTCCCGAGATAAAGAAAGATGGAATTCTTCCACTCCATAAACTCCCTCTAGGAATGCATAACGTTTTACCAATCCTATTGAAAAAGCATCACTCATTATGTTAGATAATTTTCGAAATATTTATATAAATTGATAGCTAAAAAACATAAGGTGAGTTGTATATGAAAAACAAAATTGATAAATTCGATTTACAAATTATGGGAGTGCTGGCAAAAAATGCCCGTGTAAATTATAGACAACTTGCAGAACTTCTAAATACAACTCGACAGAGGGTCGCTAGGCGCTTAGAAAGACTTGAACGGGAGGGGACAATAAA
Organism: Thermococci archaeon; assembly: GCA_003663535.1. GTDB lineage: Archaea > Methanobacteriota_B > Thermococci > Thermococcales > Thermococcaceae > Thermococcus_A. Next base: position 2,846 of record QMUE01000058.1, on the reverse strand, counting down.
GAAATACACTATAATTCCCGATTTTGACAAATTGGGTTATCTTTATGTAGCTATTGGAATTTCAATAAAACCTGGTACTCCAATTGAAAAGATTATTGAAACCCTAAAAGAAGATGAGGATGTTAAAGTTATCCAAAGAGCCATTGGATATCACCAGCTAATAGTTCATATAGTAGCCCCCAAAAACATGAAAGAAATTGAGAAAAAGATCCACGAGCTTTCTAAAAAAGTAGAAGGATTGGAAGGTATGGACATGAGTTTTGTAACAGATATAGTGAAATTCGAGCTCGTCTAAATCTTTTCTCTTTTTCGACAATAAGTGAGGGAAAACCTAATAAAAGCAACAGTAATAGGGAGTCCAGAGATTGAGTTTCAGTGGTGACAGTAATGGATACAATAATCATTGCAATCATCGGAATTCTTGGAGTTATGGCCTACAAGCTTAGAGCATTGGATGGAAAAGGGACATTGGCAGCTGCCCTCTTAGGAGTGTTCACTCTAGAATTAGGGGGCATATACCCATTCCTTGCTCTCTTAACCTTTGTAATTTTTGGAATACTGGCCACTAAATATCATTTCTCTGAAAAAATCAAACGAGGAATTGCACAGGAGGGTAAAGGAATCAGAAGCTGGAGAAATGTTTTTGGAAATGGTCTGGCTGCATTAATATTTTTGATAATTGAATACCACACAAAACAAGATATCTTCTGGGTTGCCACATTTTCTGCAATAGCTACTGCAAATGCTGACACTCTTGCGAGCGAATTAGGAAAAATCTGGGGAAAGCATCCAAGAATCATAACGACTTTGGAACCAGTTTCCCCTGGAGAAGACGGAGCTGTATCTCTCCAAGGAGAGGTAGCAGCTCTGGTCGGAGCGTCTGTTATAGGCCTCTTTGGACTCTTTCTGGGTCAAAATAGGATTGAAATGCTTGTAGCTGTAACTCTTGGAGGGTTTTTGGGTTGCAATGTAGATAGCGTTATAGGAGCAACACTCGAAAGAAAAGAACTTGTAAACAACCACCATACAAACTTCTTAGCAACCCTCTTGGGAGGAATCACTGGAGCACTAATTTTCTTCTTGTTGTGATCCAATAGCAACTTCTCATGCTTAAAAACACTTTTGAACGAAAGATGAACTCCTGAGAAAAGTTAAGAAAGGAAAAATCATGCTTCAGGTTCAGCAAGCACTTTTATCTTCCTTATCTCAGCCCTTTTAAGTGGATAGATCTTCTTCGCCTCTCTTGCTAATTCAGCACCCATTTTTCCATTAACTGCCTCCAAAACAAATTCAGTGAACGTTAATTCCTCAGCTTTCTTACGAATCAAATTCTCCATGACTTCTCTAACTGCTCTCTCCTGGCTGCTTTGGATTCTCCTTATAGCAATGACCATGCCCATAACTCTAAGCTTGTAACCATCTTTAGTCGTGACATTAAAGATACCATCTATTCTTGTGGTTCTCCTTCTCACAAGACTCCTTATGTAACTTCTAGCAAGCTTATGTCCTTTAAACTTGGTGTACGCGTTTTGGCCTTTAACGTCGTGAATTCTGAAATAAAGTCTAACATGACCCTTTGTAAAGTCTCCAGTCACATCCCTTAATGTGGTTTCAATAATTCTGCCTTTAACCTTTTCAGGCTCATCTGCCGGAGTAAGTCCTATTTCGACGTTTCCAAAAAATTCTGGAGCATATACAATATACCAGTCCTTAAGCTTCCACTTATCTTTTGCAGCAGCAGCTCTTTTTCTTGGGTTAATCCTTGCCATCTTAACACCTCCAATTTCACTTCTTTATGACATCCTCAGCGATCTTGATTGAAAACACTAAATCATCCAGCGCCACTATCAAGCTTTCAATCTCACCAAGGTATTTAACTTTTGTTATGACTCTATTATCTTCGCAGTAAGTTTTAAATTTAAAGTTTTTTGGTAAATTTGAATTATCGACGTCCACCGCCCCAGCTATAGCCCGAGCGATTTCCTCACTTTTATATTCCCACACTATCTCCGCCTTGGCCTTAATTTTCATTGTTGCCACCATTTGAGTTTTGCTGCCCAAGGAGCTTATCTACAAGCTCAGCAAACTCATCTAGCTTATCTTTTGGAATTCTTATCCCTGCAGCTATAGCATGTCCTCCACCTTCGCCTCCCAGTACTTCTGCAGCCCTTCTTAGAGCCTCTCCAAGGTTATAGCCCTTTTCAATTCCTCTTTTTGTTGTTCTAGCTGACCCTTTAATAAGTCCATCTTCCTCACTATCTGCTAAAACTATTACCGGTTTTTCCGGATTTGCTAATTGGGCATTTATTGCTATTGTAGCGGCTATCCCCACCATCGTATCTTTGATGTTTTTACCTGCATAAAACACGTAAGCATGATCTTTCTCAATCGCACTGTTCCAATTTTGGATGATGTATTTCCTCATTTCTATTTGTTCCTTCTTGTACTCCTCCACAAGTTTTAGTGCATCTCTGAATGCTTTTTCATCTCCCAGGCATATTGCAACTCCTAAAGCCCCCATGTTGAGCCTCCCAGTCGCATTTAGTAAAGTAGCAAACTCCCTTGCCTCATGTCTTGGATCACCTTCGGAATATTTTCTAATCAAAATCACGTCTCCTATGAGCCTATCTATATCTTCTTTGGATGCATTGTTTTTAATCAGGTGAATTACTAGTGCATCATGCAGTTTCCTTTTCTCCTCTTCTTTGAGCTGCCAGTAATTCACGTCAGGATCAAACCCTTTACTCCGTAGAAATTCTATGGCATTCCTCAAATCTCCTGTTATCCCAGGTAACTCTGGATTTGATGCATATGCAAGCATTTGAGCCAAAGTTCGAGTTTCCCTT
>QMUE01000057.1 GCA_003663535.1 Thermococci archaeon | reverse complement strand
TCCATCACAATTCTATTTGCCAAGAGCTCTATCTCCTTAAGTTCCTCTTCACTTACCCGTTTATAGTGGGCTATGTCTAGTCTGGCCCAATCAGTGCTTAACTGGGAACCTGCCTGCCACACATGTTTTCCGAGGACTCTAACAAGAGCTCCCATAAGAACGTGAGTGCCAGTGTGGTGCCTCATATGTTGTATTCTTCTCTCCCAGTTAATCTTTCCATGGACAATTCCCCCTTCCTTGAACTTTTCAGGTTCTTTCACCTTGTGGAGGATTATCTTTCCAACTTTTTGGACATCTAAGACTTCAACACCGTTCAGCTCTCCTAAGTCACAGGGTTGCCCTCCCCCTTCTGGGTAAAAGGCCGTTGCATCTAAAACCACCCAATCTTCCATTACTCCAAGCACTTTAGCGTCAAATTCTTTCATGAGTGGCTCTTCATAATACAAAGTTCTAGTGTCTGGCAAATCTTGAACAAGCTCAAAATCTACTATTTTCTTTTCCTCTTCCCCCTTACTACCCTTTTCGGCTTCTTTAGCAACGAGACTGTAGAAATTATCCGGAATGTGAACTGTCATGCTCTCTTTTTCAGCTATTTCCTTCACAATCTCAGGGGTTAAACCATGACTCTCGTAGAAAAGCATTAACCTCTCCAGTGGAAGTTCTCCAACTCCCTGCTTCTTAAGTCTTTCAATTTCCCTCCTGACAAGGTCATTACCCCTGTCCAATGTGTCAGCATATTTCCTTTCCTCCACCTCTACCATATCAAGGACAACATCTTCCATTTCCTTAAACTCTGGGAATGTCTTGTGAAGTTCCTTTATGTGCATTGCTACTATCTCACTAAGTGGAATCTGCAGGCCTAATTCTCTAAGGTGTCTTATACTCTTTCTTATGAGTAATCTAGCTAAATAACCAGCTTTAGCATTCGATGGAACAACCCCATCAGCTAACATAAATGTTAGGGCCTTTGTGTGATCCGCTATTGCGTAGATTAACTCATACGGCCTGACAAGCCTTGTTAGCTCATCCGGAGCTATATCTACATTTTTAGCAACTGTTTCCCTTAGCACTCTTAAATCTCCCCTATCTTCTATATCAAACATTCCAGCCAATCTAGAGTTTTCCATAAGAATCCTATCGTCTATTTTATCAATTCCAGCCATTCTCTTCAGAGGTTTAACAACATAACCAAGAACAGCGTCATAAGCTGTTGGTGTCCCTTGGCTCATCCAAACTAATCTTTCAAGGCCATATCCAGTATCAACAACTCTTGTATCCATTGGAACATATTTGTCTCCTTTAATCTCCACTATTTGAGAAGGATCTGCATCGGGTGGGGCCAATTTATATTGCATGAAAACCAATGTAGCTACCTCTAGCCCTCTGTAAAGAACTTCAAAAGCTGGACCTGCATTTCCTCCTCCTGACCATGGGTTTTCTTTAAAGGTTATGTCCTCACCTTTCATTCCCAAATCTTTGGTGAAAAATTCATATGCATATTCTACAGTTTCATCCATCCAGTATATTGGCTTCTCTGGATAGTTAAAAGCATGATGGGCCATCATCTCGAATATCGTGAAGTGTCTGCCAGTAATTCCAACGTTATCAATGTCAGTAAACCTTATTGAGGGTTGAGAGATTGTGAGAGGATTTGCAGGGGGATCAGCTTCTCCACTTATGACCCAAGGCTGAAAATCCATGATACTAGCACCCACTAAAAGAACATCATCTCTCCATCTTGGGAGTACCGGGTATCTTTTAACCCTTCCATGATTGTTTCTTTCAAAATAACTTAGAAAAGCTTCTCTCATCTCTTCCAACGTGTATTTCCTTGGAATACCTGGTTTACCTATAAATTCATACTCGTCACATGGAGGATCTCCACATGTCTCTCTATCCGGATCTACCGTCCAGAAAGGTTTTCCACATACTTTACAAGTCTTTCTTATCCAGCCCTCCTCTTTGAACATCCTTGTGCTCATGTCCATGATCATCACCATCCCTTAGTCTACCTAAAAGTTGCTTTTCATATTAAAAAGTCTTTGTCTGAAGGAGACTTCATAAATTATGCAGAATTACTTGCCAATCTCCACGTCTTCAAACTCATCCTCATCCACAACGACAAAAGGCACTTTCATTTTTTTGAACATCTCAATGAGCTGTTTGTGAGTCTTTTCCAACATTTCTACCTTATGTATTAAGTTTTGATTTTCAATATAAAGGCTTGTAGCCTCCTCAGTTTTCATGTTAAGCTGAGTCTTTAACTCAATGATCTGCTCCTCCAATTCGATAATGGAGCGCTCCAATCTTTCTATCTCCTTATATAGATCTTTACAAAGCATTCTTTTTATCATTACGGTCAGCCCCGCGAAACTTCCTCATCACTCAGGGGGCTCCAGACTCATCATTCCATTTTTTTATGTAAACCTTCTTCTTTTAATCTTTTGTTTTAAGGTGAGATTGCTTAAGAAGTGAGAAAAAATTAACAAAATAGCCCATTGCCTAGATAACGTAATATTCAGGTCTCCTATCTTTAAACAGGTCATTGAACTCGTTAAGCTTTTTATTCCTTGCTTCCTCCACGTTTATTTCCACTACTCCACCTTCCTCCTTGTTCTCGCTTGCCCTGAGCAGGATCTCTGCTTTTGGCGAGTTTATCTGACTCATTCCTATGAATCTCAACCCCCTCTCCTCTCCGATTCTATTTGCGGTTGTGCTAAACACCCTGTTTTCAAGGCTCCTTATTGGCATGGCCTTTGGTGCGTAGGGCAGAACGAGGTTTGCAGGATGTGCAACTATGTCAGCTCCTTTAAGAGCAAGAGTTCTCATGGCCTCTGGAAAAATCCAGTCAAAACATATCATTACTCCAACTTTAGCAATCCCAATGTTAAATACATGAAACCCCAAGTCTCCAGGCTCAAAGAAGAGCTTCTCTCTATAAAATAGATGAACCTTGCGATACTTCCCTATATAACCCTCCCCTATTGGGCCTACTATTACGGCAGAATTATAGAGTTTCCCTTTTTCATCTTTTTCCGCAGTTCCAGCCACTATAAACATATCATGCTCTTTTGCCTGGTCCATTAGAAATTGGGTCGTCTCCCCATCTGGAATTTGCTGAGCTATTTCTTCCACCTCTTCTTTAGTTTCAAAATTATATCCCGTGTCAAAAAGCTCTGGTAATACAATTAACTTAGCATTTTGTTTTGCAGCATCTTTTATCAGTGTTCCAGCTTTGCTTAAATTAGCATTTAGATCTAAAAGCTTCGGTTCCATTTGGATAAACCCGATCTTCATTTGTCTCCCCCATTGGATATATGGGTTGGATGATTAATAACTTATCGAAAGCTATCTCTCATATTGAAACGCAACATTTCAAAATATAATTCACTGAATCCAAATACACATCTTTTAAGGCTTTTAATATAATTCAAAGATTACACTATTCTTTGTCTGCATAAAAGTTTGCTAAAAACATCACAAGGGCAATAAATCATAAGTTCAAAGCTTTTTATAAGGTATAAGGGGTCTAAATTCCTGGTAGATATTTGAAATAAAGAAAAAGCTCTGATTAGTCAAAATCTCTTTCAAACCCCCTTGTTTTGTTCTTTTTGTTTTTGCTATAATCTAATTTCTTTTGATGGAAAAGCTTAAAAACCAAGCAAAGTGAGCTTAGTCTGGAACGATTATTGAGGTGATGATCATGAAGAGAAGACCAAGGAAATGGAAAAAGAAAGGGAGAATGAGATGGAAATGGATAAAAAAGAGAATTAGAAGATTAAAGAGACAAAGAAAGAAGGAGAGAGGACTTATTTGATATCCTTTCCTTATCTTTACACTTCCCCTTTTTGAGTGGTAACAATGGAGATTTTTCCACTTTATGAAAAACTTTCCCTTGACCTTAAGACTTCTCTTGGAAAAACTCTCGTATTAGCAGATCCTCATGTAGCATTCGAACTTTCAAGAGGTTTAAGAATTAGAACAAGATTTGAAAAGTCCCTTGCGAATTTTATAAAGTCAAAGAATCCTGATTTACTTATTATTCTAGGAGATGTTAAAGAATCCATTGGATTGGAAGCGTTCACTAAGAAGCTCCTAATTGAATTCTTTTCCGAAATTACTGAGTTTAAAACCGTTATTACAAAGGGGAATCACGATGGAAAGATAGAAGAAATAACAGAGGCCTTTGATAACATAAAAATTACAGATTACTTTCTTCTTGATGGCATACTTTTTCTTCATGGGCATCAGCTGCTTCCGGGTGTTAAATTTGAGAAGGCTATTTTGGGCCATATACACCCCACAATTAGTGTAAGAATCGGAAGCGCAGTTAAGAAAACTAAATGCTTTTTTAAAATTAACAAATTTTTGATCCTCCCAACTGTAAATCCCTACATAGAAGGTTTTGATGTTAGAGAGGGAATAAAAATGGTGCCCTTCTTAAAGCAATCTTCAATGGGAGAAGTATATTTACCTGATGGTACATACCTTGGAGTTATTGAGCTCAATCCAAAAACTTAAATATATGAAGATAAATCTTCATAAATGTGAAGTAGATATGGGGGACATCTACGAGAAATTAGAGGGCTTGTTAAAAAACCTCGGTTTTAAGAAAAATGAACTCAGGATATACTGGCTCCTCCTTGAAAAGAACAGTGCTATGCGTATTACAGAAATAAAAGAGGAGCTTGGAATAAGTGAAAGAAGCGTCAGAGAGCATGTACTCAACCTTTATAGACGAGGAGTTCTTAAAAGAGATCTCATACAGAAGGGATGGCTTGGCTATGTTTATTCAGCAGTCTCACCAGCAGAACTTTTGACAAAAATCAGGGAAAACATGATAAAAAAGATAAATGAACTGGAAAAAGAACTAAAAAGAGATAATATTAAGTGATTTTAGTATCTCAAGGGCCCTTTCAAGTTTTTCACGGTCTATGTCCCCAAATTCTTCTTTTAATGCTGTGTAAGCTTCCTCTTTTGGTAACATCTCTCCGAGCATTAACAACTCATGAAGAAGAATCGTTGTTTTTCTATCCTCAAAAATTTTGGCCAATTTTTCTCCTTTATCTTTGTCTATTTGCATTATAGACCTCGGGGAGATTAGCCCTTTCTTTTTCCAATTCAACCAAGGTTCATATTTAAGTTTATGACCAATGTTTAGGCCCAAAAATCTTGAATCCCTGTATAATCCGTCCATAACAAGCTTCTCGGCCACTTCAAGGTCTCTTTCCATGTTTAATTCTCCTAAATACTTCATTATATAAGCCCTTGCAAATCTCTTGAGCTCCTTCTCATCCCCTTTTGAGAGAGCTAATGCTGTGGATAAAACAGCTTTCCCAATAATTTCAAGACTATCTTTACTAATTTTCTCAATTGTGTCCTCACTTGAATGGTAAAACTTATCGGGCCATGTTATAGGCATCACGCTTGGAATCCCAAAAAAGTTGAAAACATCATGATCGCTTCCCATCTCGTAGGGATAGCTTTTCACTTTCATCTTTGGTAATGGACTTCCGCCAAAACTTTCTCCTCCGGAGTTTGCCAAGTTAATGAAGTATTCCAGTAGTCCGGATATTATAGAAAATCGTGAAAGAGGTGTTTTTATTACCATTATAGTTGATCCAGATCTATCTTCACTACCACCAACCATGTCTAGATTTATAACTGCATAATACTCTTCGAGATGGGCCCAATTTTCTATAAAAGCCTGGGTACCATAGTGCTCTGGAATCCAGAGAAATGCAAATCCAAATCTGAAAGAGTCGTTGTAAAACTCTTTGAGAACTCTGGCTAGCTCTATTAACATGGCCGCACCACTTGCGTTATCATTTGCTCCAGGTTTTGGGTGGCACATATGTGCCGTAAAGAGAATGTAGGGAGGACTTCCTATTTTAGCATATACAAGGGGCAAGGTTTGTTTCTCTGAGATGACACTCTCAACTTTTAGTTTTACCTCTACTTTTTCCCCTTTCTTAAGCTTCTGGATAATCTTATTTGCGAGATCTTCACTAAGAGCAACTGCTGGGATCTTCGCCCATTCTAAGTCCCTTTTTGTTAAGAATAGCCCTATATAAGGAAAAGCTCTACCAGAACCTCTTCTATACGCTATAAATCCCAAAGCTCCATTTTCATTGGCTTTTTTATAATTTTCATGCCATTTTTCTCCAATAAGGACTACTTTTCCTTTTACTTCTTTCCAATCTTCTTCTTTATCGATTACTATAACTTCACCTTCAACGTCACCTGGTGGTGAATGAGCCATTACAACCAGAGGAGTTTTTGATGTGGTTATCCGTTTATTATCAATCTCTATCTCTCCATAAATGAGACTCCATGGGATCGGTGAGGCTAAGGTTAAATGCCATTTTTTTCCATCGTAAACTTCTTCTAAGAGTTCGGCTTTAAGGCCATTTATTCTGAGTTCTTCCAAAATATATCTTGCAGCCTCAACGAGCTCTTTAGAGCCCTGGATTCTGTGAAATTTGCTGATTTCTCCAATGTAATTCATGACATTTTCCACATCAAAAACATCACTTTCTTTCAAAAACTCCCTCATTTACAACACCAGATAAAATGAGTTAGAAATACCAATAAAGTTTACCCTTCTCTTCCGAAAGCTTCATCCCTTAAAGTAGAGGGCTCAATCTTCTTCACCGAGCATCTTGGGTAAGGAGAGCATTTTTGGAGCTTCTATGGATTTTATGAGTTTTATTATCTCAGGGGGTTCCATTATTTTTGGCGTTTTTGCAAATGTCTGGTACTCTTCTTCAATTTCTTCTTTTTCTTTGGTTTCGGTGACTTCTTTTGTACTCTCAGGGATGATCTCAGATTCTAATTTACTGAGTCCGAGTTCTATTTCTTTTAATTTTCTGGCCTTTCCGTCTTCTATGCCCTTTTCATACGCTGTCCTTACTTCACTATATATGCCAAAGAGCTTTGCCTTTTCGTAGATCTCTCCTTTTTTCTTGGAGACCCAGGAGACCCATTCTGTATGCCCCTTATATCCAACAAAGTATCCAAACCTGTAAGCCTCTTTTATAAGTTCTTGCCTTTTGGTTGCCTTTTCACTCATCTTAGTCACCAAGGTGCTTCATTATACACCTCTATGCCATTTTCCGTGATTTTTATTTTCTTCAAATTACTGTCATGTGTGGTTCCTCTCATTTTTAGTATTTGAAGTGCTCTTATCATTCTATACTGTCGCATAAAATGATGCATCATTATCACTCCACTGGCCACGTAGTAGTCATCTGTGTATTTTTCAGATTCCATCAT
>QMUE01000056.1 GCA_003663535.1 Thermococci archaeon | reverse complement strand
TGTTTTATTAAGGAGAATTTCCCCATGTACCTTCCTTTCCTCCCTACTTTAACCTCGGTTTTGTTGATCATTCTTACGCCTTCTCCATGTATATGTTCATCCTCATACACCACAAATGCCCCTTCACCAACATTAATCTTTGCATATGCATCATGGATAAAATCTTTGGCATATGGAAAGATGCAATGGGAAAGGAATTTAACCTTTGAATTTTTTCCTATAGCTATATCAAAAACAACCCTCTGGTAGCCCTCACTCCTCAAAAACCCCGTACACAGATGAATAGGGAAAGGAAGTTCAATGTTATCCTTTATCCTTATCTCAGCCCTTACACCGTTTTCTATTTCTTCACCGACTATCTCAACACCCTCAACATTATTTAATCCAACTATCCTCTCCCCACTTATGATTATCGCCGCTATCCTATCACCAAAGAGAGATGCATCCAAGCCTTCCTTCTCATAGATATTTACCAAGGCTTCATATTCCTTTACTCGATCCATTTTAATGACCATCTCTCATCCCTTCCAAAAGCGGACACTTCCCACAGCCCCTCTTGTAGTATTCAACCATCTCACTAGAGAACCCCTTTCTCACAACTTTCCCACCACACACAAAGTAGCTAAACTCTGTTTTCTTTGCAATGTTCTCATGGTGAGTGATCAGAATTACTGTTGTTCCAACTCTCTTCAAATAATCTAGAATCCGGTCTATTAGATCACTCACAGTTATGTCCAGTCCAGAATCGGGTTCATCAAGAATTGCATATTTTGGTTTTAAGAGAAGAATAGAAGCAAGTTCAATTCTCTTCCTCTCCCCTCCGCTGAGGCTTTTATCAACTAACCTAGAATGATAGAGCTCATATGGCAAGCCAACAATCTCAAGAACCTTTCTCACTTCTTCTTTACCAGCATATAGTTTTCCTCCAAGTGTGAGATATTCCTCGACGGTAACTCCGTCGTAACGAGCCGGTTCTTGCCAGAGCAAGGTGATGCCTAATTTGGCCCTCTCGGTTATATTTAACTCTGTTATATCTTTATCCCCAATCAGGATCCTGCCCCCAGTTGGTTTTATAACTCCCATTAGAATGTAAGCTATGGTTGACTTTCCAGCACCATTAGGGCCTAGAATGGAATAGCTCATGCCTTCCTTAAAGCGCATGTTAATGCTTTTCAATATTTTTCTGTCGTTTGTAGAGTATGTGACGTTTCTCAGTAACAACATGGACATCGAAAGAGGATCATGTGAACGAAATTTAAAGTTTTTGGAACATTTTTGTCCTCAAACCAAAAGTTGGCAACAAGAACATATGAAAAGAATTTTAAATGAAATTTCTTTAATATAAATGAGGTGATCTAGAATGAGTGAAACTGAAAAAGTTGATATGGAGAAATTGCCAAAGTTTCTCCCGAACTGCCATAAAGAAGCCGAAAAGCTTGACATAGTATTCACCTGCTCTGGTGCAGCTAGCGTTGGAAAAATTGGACATGAGGTTGGGGTTTTACTCACTAACGCTGGGCAAACTCCCCGTTTATGCTGTACTACCGCAGTTGCCGCTGGATCAGAAATGCACCTCAACATAGGACATAGGGCAAAGAAGGTAATCATCATAGATGGCTGCCCGATGAAGTGTGCAACCAAGGTGATAGAAAAGGCGGGTGTGAACTACCCCGGCCTTACGGGCGGGGCTTTGTGAGAGTTCATTCAGCATCCCGTTACCGGTAGCCTCACTCTCACAGGCCGGTTCACACGACCACTACCCCCTATCCTTCCGGAATCAGGGGCTACTTTATACCAACCCTTACGGGCCGTCCAGCCTTACGGCTGTTACGAGGTCATTATATTCTGCATCCCCAGAGTATTTAAACCTTACCCACCCTTTCGGAAGGACTCTTGCAAGCAACAGGGAGATAAAGATTGATCACAGTTTCACCGTTACAGATTTTGGAATTGCCAAGCAACCCACCCTTAACATAAGCGATGAAGAGGTTCTCAAAGTTGCTCTTCAAATCGCTGAGGAAGTGGGAATGAAGCTCAATGTTAAACCATAAGTTGAGAACCTTTACATTTGAAAATATTTTTAAGTGAATTAAAACTCATGCATTATGGTGATGCCAATGAAAGGTCTAATCTTATGTGTTTGCCAAGGAACCTGTCCTTCTTTTCAAAAAATGAACGTTTTTGAAATCTTGAATCACTTTAGAAGAGAGAAAAAAGTCGACTTTGTAGCACTACACCCACAGCTCTGTGCCACTGATGGCGACAACTTCTGGAGAGCTTTATTAAAAAATGGAAATGATATAGAGAAGCTCTCTGTGGCTGGCTGCGATCCACTGACCTCCTTCCCGTCCTGAAGGGCGAGGCTTTCACGAGGGGAACTATAAGCTACTTTGGAGACTCCTGAGGACTTCCTCTACTTTCCTTCTCGCTTCTACTTTCACTATTCTAACCTCCCCTGCTTCAAGTATGGCTTTTCCCTTCGGGCAGTGTATCGGCGTTATTACCGGCGACTTCATAATCATGACGGAGGAGCCCGAGAAAAAGATACTCCGCGTCAAGGAGCTTGCCGAGAAGTACGGGACAGTCTCAACATGGTGAAAGCGGAGAAGATAAAGGGAGAAGTGGAGGTAGTTAGAAAGTCCAGCGGTAACGCCTTGCCTTAACGGATTAACCTTTGAGGGGGAGATCGTGAGAGATGAGGAGAAAGGTGAAAACCTCGAACGCAGGATAACCTCATTTCTCTGTTTTAGACAACCCATCTTTGCTTGTCTTTTTCAGTGTTTTGTCCTTTTCTGGTCTCAACCTTCTATTCATCTCTTCGCAGACATCATGTGAACCTTCGCTCAAGCACCCTCCTGTGCACCCACGAGCCGGTCAGGAAGAAGGCGAGTGCAAAGATTATAAGCATCCCCAGATCGAGCCACACCGGCAGGTACCCCCCGCCAAGAGAGTGCCTCAGGGCGTCAACGTAGTAAGTAAGCGGCGAGATGAAGGAAATCCACCTGCCGTAGGCGGGTAGATTTTCAATGGGTACGAAAATGCCACTGATGAAGAGGAGCGAGAACTTAACGAGCGAGGACAGCATCATGACGTCGGCTGGAATGTCCGTGGGAGGATAAGAGGACATCAGTACCGTCATGGCGGAGAAGCAGCCAACCGCCAAGATGGTGGAGAGAAGAAAAACAACTATTGAGGGATGAATTGAGAGGTAGAGCATTGCAGGAACGGCTATGGTGAATGTTATCGCCAGCCCGAAGTAGAGGGAAGCCTGGAGGTCGCCGAGGAGCACCGTGGTCAGCGAAACGGGAGAGGTTATAAGCCTCTCGAAGGTCCTTCCCCTGCACTCCCATGGGATTATCGTGGGACCGACCGCCGTCGAGGTGAAAAAGGCCGTCATGGCCGTTAGACCAACGAAGAGATGCCCTCCCGAGAGGTTCCGCCCTATCATGAAAGCCAAGAACAGGAAAAAGGGGAATATGAGACCCATTATTACTACCGGCCCCTTGAGGTAGAAGATATGCATGTCCTTCTTCGCTATGGCAAAGGAGCGCTTGAGCATTTCAATCATTCCCGTCACCCACCAGCTTGATAAAGACATCCTCCAGCGAGGGAGATAGAGTTCTCAGGCTCACTATCCGCAGGTTATTGCTCTCGGCGTAGTGCACGAGCTCCCTGATCGTTGCATCCGGATCGTTCGTGAAAATCCTCGCCTTATCTCCCGTCAGCTCAACTCTAATCGCCGAAGAAAGGCTGGAGGGCTCAAGTTTCATCGGCTCGAAGCTAACCTCCACAGAAACGCTGCCCTTAACCAGTTGCTTGAGCTTCTCGGGCGTGTCAATAGCTATGAGCCTTCCCTCCCTTATGATTCCAATCCTCTCGCACAGCTCGTTTGCATCAACCATATTGTGAGTTGTCATGAATATTGTCTTTCCCTTCCTCTTCTCCTCCCGGATGACGTCCTTTATCAACCGGGCGCTTATGACGTCGAGACCGCTCGTCGGTTCATCGAGGATTAAAAGCTCGGGATCGCTTATCATGGCCATGGCGAGAATAAGGCGCTGCCTCATGCCCTTCGAAAAAGCTCTCACCTTCACGTTCCTCTTCTCGTAGAGGTCAAATAGCTTGAGGAGTTCAATTGAGCGCTTCTCTATCCCCCTCCGTTCCATTCCGTAGAGCTCGCCCATGAGCTTGAGGTTCTGCATCGCCGTTAAATCCACGTAAGGGTTTGCCATCTCTGGAACTATGCCCATCCTTTCCCTCGCCTTTATCTTTTCCCTCTCGTCGAGTATGTTGTAGCTGAGAACCCTTATCTCTCCGGAGCTTGGCCTTAAAACGCCGGTAATCGTTCTGACAGTAGTTGTTTTTCCCGCACCGTTTGGGCCGAGAAACCCGAATATCTCACCCTTCTTAACCTCAAAGCTCACGCCGTTAACCGCGAGGAATGAACCGTAGTACTTGGTAAGGTCAACGACTTCTATGGTTCTCATATCTCCAGCACCTGAATGAACTAAAGTTCATAGGTTAAAAACCCTTTGGGAGCGAGTGAAGAACCGCCGTATGAAGCTCGGAGGAATCACGTGCTACAAGATGAGGAGCGCGGAGAGCAAAAGGACCACGAGAAAGTAGGGAACGGAATGGCGGTGGAAGTGCCCCACCCCAACCCTTGCTATCCTGAGGGCTATGAGGTTGGCCAGAGAGCCCACGACGATGCCGCTCCCCTCTATGTTGACCCCAAGAGAAAGCGGAAACCACTCCAGTTTGCCGACCAAAAGGAGGACGGTTGCCGAGACGTTGCTGAACAGCTGGCTCAGGGCAGCGGAGACAAAGAAGAGCCCAACGCCTCCCGCTGGAAATCTCAGACCGGCGTTTTTTAACAGAAAAGCGAGCTCGCTGAAATCAATGAATATAAAAGCAAAGGTCAAAACCAGCACCCAGTCAAAACCCTTAAGCACTTCCCTACCCAGCAGCAAAAAAGCGAAGAGCGTGAAGATGAAGGCAAGTGAGGCCCTCCCTATTTCAGCCAGGAGTATATCCGTGACCAGAGAGACGAGGGAAACCACGAGGAGAGTCTTTCTAAGGGCAACTGGAGGAATCCTTTCAACCGAGAGCTCCCGGTTTTTGATGGTGAGGGTAAATGCAAAAAGGATAAGGAGGCAGAGAGACACGAAGGGAAACGGAGGAAAGCGAGATCACCAAGATGAAGAGCAGCATAAGACGCCTTTCCGAGTGGTTGGCGGCTTGTATCAGGCGGGGAGCGAGCTTTGAGAAGAGACCTAACAGTTCAAGCCCCTTGGAAGCCATTATAAGTGCCGTTATGACTAAAAGACTCTCCCAGTCTATAAGTTTCGGGGTTCTGTAGGAGAGGGCTTGAATCGAGTACAGTCAGAGCTAGGTAAAGCAGAAGGAGAACTGTTAGGAACCACTCACGCCGGATGAAATTTTTAAAGCATCCCGTAGCGCCTTACCCCCTCCGTCAGGTCGTAGCCCGGGATGAGCTCCTCCCCTTCGCGGGAAACGCGTACATGGAGGATTATAAAGCTTTTCCATGCAACCGGGACGACCCAGCAGTCCTCAGGCTCCCTAAACTCAACCGCATCGAGAACCCTCGCCTCCTTGAGTACACGTTCAATAACCTCACGCGCTTCTCTGGGGTTTACAGCCGTCGATCCGTGGGATGGTACACCTTTCGGGCGGGGCACCTTGGCCTTCTCGTCGTAGTGAACCCTGTCTATGGCGAAATTCAGGTAGAAGACCGGAACATCAACGTGGTCGGGGTGAATTATTGGTTCTCCAGCTCGAAAAAAGAGAAGTGCTTCCCTGACGAGTTCCACCGCTTTTTTGCCGTCTTCAGGTTTTAGAGGCCTATACGCAACCCGAGGCCCCCCCCCGTATTGGGGGAAATGGAGCGGTCATGGCATCACCCCCTTAACTCGTCCACGTACGTAATAACCTTTACCTTTAGTTCGCCTGATATGGATACGCGGGGGACATGAGTCCTATTGAAAATTTTTCATATGGGATATACATCAATCGAACCAAGTTTTATAAGGGATATCGAAACACTATTTTAGGTGAGCCTAATGAAAAAAGGCTACCCTAAACTATTTGAGCCGATAAACATAGGCAACGTTGAGCTTATGAACAGGGTGGTGTTCCCGCCGATATCGACGAACTTTGCCCTAGAGAACGGGAGGCTGACGGAGAGGTTCGTCAGACACTACGAGAGACGTGCAAGGGGTGGTGTCGGCCTGATAATAGTGGAGAACACATCCATAGATTTCCCCGAAGGAAAACACATGCCATTCCAGCCAAGGATCGACTCAAAAGCCGTCCTCAAGGACTGGGAATTGCTGACCTCCGAAGTCCACAAGTATGAGAGAGTTAAACTCTCAGTCGAGCTCGCCCATGAGGGATGGAAAAAGATGGGTGTGGACTATCTCTCGCCCGAGAAGATAGAGGAGCTGGTGGAGAAGTTCGCATATTCGGCGAGACTCGCAATGGATGCGGGCTTCGACATGGTTGAGGTACAAGGTGCCCACGGACTGCTCATTAACCAGTTCCTCTCCCCCCTAACCAACCATCGCGACGACAAGTGGGGTGAACCGACGAGATTCGCGGTGGAGGTGAGGAAGCGCATAGCAGAGAAATGTGGTTGGGATTTTCCGGTAACGATAAGGCTGGCCGTGGATGACTTCCTTGAGGGGGGCATAACCCTGAGGACCGGACGGAAGATAGCCCTAACTCTGGCCAGGACAGGTTACGACATGATACAGGCGGATGTAGGCCTCGGGCCGAAGGAGAAGCGTCTCGAACCGATGCACTATCCCCAGGCCTGGCGTGCTTACCTGGCCGAAAGGATAAGACCTCTGCCCGTTCCGGTGGCGGCAGTGGGCATGATAAGAGAACCGGCGGTCGCGGAGAAAGTCCTTGAGACCCAGGCAGACCTCGTCATCCTCGGAAGACCCCTGATAGCGGATTCCGACTGGGTGAGAAAGGTTGCGGAGGGAAAGGAGCATCTGATAAGGCGTTGCATAGGATGCAGTGAGTGCATCAAGGCAGTCCACGACGAAAAGGGGCCGATAAGATGCGGTGTCAACGCCAACGTCGGGAACGAGGAGGAAGTCCCAAAGACTCCGAGAAAACGCGTCGTGGCAATAATTGGAGCGGGCCCGGCGGGTCTTGAGGCCGCAAGGGTTGCGGCCATGAGGGGACATGAGGTTCATCTATTCTACGAGGTCTTCGGCGGTCAGCTCACTCTGGCAATGGTTCCACCCGGAAAGGAGAAGATC